>JAEOSO010000008.1 GCA_016840315.1 Candidatus Borrarchaeota archaeon
GGTACAAGTAAAATAGAATTTGGCGAATCCGTATAGTGTGATGCTGGAACTGAGGTTTCCTATCACAGAATGCCAGGTGGACGGGCCATCCTCATAGGGATGATCTGCGACACACAGCCGAACGTAAAACGAAAGTTTCCCGCACGGGTTGGGAGGACTCGCAGGAAGCCCCTTCCGTCAGGGTGGGGTAGTTCACATAACTCCCCTTAGCTAGATTTTCTAATTAAACTTGAATAACTGTAAATATTTTTCCATGATTTACGTGCAGAGTTATGACTAAAAAACAAAGATGTACGCCTTGATACTCCCTCAATGCCATTGAACTCCTTGATGGATTCTTGTTGAGGTTAAGGTCAAGGCGCATAGAATTATTTGAACATGTGAACATATAAATTTTTACCTCTTTTACGGAACAAAACGTCTCTATGAAAAAGCATCAAGTTTTCCTAAAAGCAGTTTTGAAATTATAACTTTAGTAATTAAAGAAAGTGTATTTTTATAAAAACAAAAAAATAACAAAACTGTGTTTCTTTCAATTTCAATTTTTTTTAAAAAAAACAGTTTTTTGAGAGAATTTACATCAAATATTCGTTTAAATCCATCATTTTAATCTATACATTTATATTATCGGATATTTCTATTTGTATTGTGAGCTATCTTAATGTTGAATTGTGTATTATCGATTACTCTTCCAGCATAGTTCAATAATAGATCTTTTTGGGAGAAAGTAAATGAACTTTAGAAATGAAATGGAAAGTTATTTTAAACTCCAGATTTTGGATGAAAGAAAAAAGAAAATAAATGACATCATCTCTCAATTAGAGAAAATCCAAAAATCGAACGATCCAGTCATCAGTTTAAACATGACTGAAACTATTATCGAATACTGCTTATTGATCGATGATAATGATGATCGCCTACTGCAATATGATCGGGCCCTTGAACTGGTTCATAATGCACGCCATACTTTAAAAAATAACCAGGTAAGACAACTTCTAAGATCCTATCATCTTGAATGCTTCATAAAATACCACACCATGAAGTACAAAGACGAGGACGCATCAATGCAAGATATCTTCAACATAGGTGAAAAAATCATTGAGATAGTTACTCAGATACAGAGGGAACACCTCTCAATAGAATATAATGATTATTATTCCTTAGGTTGTGTTTGGCACGCCTACGGACTTATTCTGCAATTTATCAATAAACTTAGAGAATTGAGTCTTTCACAAAAACGTGATAAATTGGAGATGGCTAGTAAATTAGCACATAAAGCTGTAGAATTGAGTCAAGACACAAAAAGTAGAGATGCACACATTCTATCAGCTTATATTTTTGCCTTTGTTGAGGAATTTCCACAGCGAATGTTACATGGTGATAAGGGGTCTACCGAAGACGATTTTATTGCATATATATACCCCTTCGAAATCTTATTTGAGGTTGCTCACGCTTATAACTCAATTGAATTCGAATATTTGGCGTTATTAAACCAAGCCCGGCTGAAAGTCCATCGTGTTATCTATGCAGCAGGTGTAAGTGAGAGAAAGAGTGATTTATTCAATGAAGTTTTAGATGACTGTAAGAAATTGGAAGCATATGAAAGTTTAATTCGCTTGCCACATTTCCGTTTCTATCGATACGAAATTCTTACTGATATTTACGCATCAATAATCTATTTCGAGGCAGTTCAAGAGAAACAATTCAATTATTACATCGATAAAGCATTAAAATCTGCAGAAAAAATGAAGGACATTTATTTATCCTCAAAAATGAGGAGTGTTCGCGACAAAGTCCACATGCATCATATCCTTAATGATGTATATAGAATGAGAGCATCATATCCTTCTTCACAGCAGGAAAAGTTAGAATTTTTGAAGAAATGCGAAGGATTACTTCTGGAAGATGAAGAGACTTCTGCGGCATGGTCTTATCAAGTATATTCTACGTGGCGTGATCTTTCCTCTATTTATTTTGAACTATCAAAAGTCGAACGCAATAAGATTTATTTCACAAACTGTGTAAAATATGCAAAGAAAGCATACAATTCCGCATTAGAGACTGATGAATTCAAGGATGCACTCTTTGAGGCATATAAAATTGCTATCATTGCTGAAGATTATCAAGAATATAATTTATCCATAACGCATTATGAATTAGCGCGTCATCTTATAGATGAAATAATTCAATCAGGGAAAGATTATCCTTACTACCATAATTTGAAAACATACCTAAATGCTCAATTAATGGGAGTAAAGGCTAAAGAAAAACATCGCAAGGGAAATTATGCACAAGCTATGATTCTATACCGTAAGGCAAGTTCTCTTTTGCAGTCACACGCTGGATATTCGTATGAAGCATTATTGTATAATGCATATGCATTGTTTGAGGAGGCATCTTTAAGCTTTGTAGAGGAACAGTATAAAGATACCCTTAAAATCCTTTCCGATATTGCCCATTCATTTGATGAGACTACAAAGCATCATGATGAAAATTACGAACCACAATTTCAGTATTTTATCGATAGGCGTGCTTATGACTTACAAAAACTCTTTTTTGAATCTTCAAAGGCTTTTTGCATTGCTCAATCGAATATTTTGCAATCATTAATCTATCGTAATACTGGAAGTAGTGACAGAGCAGTAAAACTACTTAAAGAGGCAAATATTTTGTTAACGCAATTTAAGGATAGAAATATTCATATTGCAGGTTACTACGCATTTGCCAACGGATTATATGGACTTGAAAAATCCGAACTTGTAATAAGAGAGGGAGAATATAAGAGCGCAGCGTCATATCTTGCGAGTGCATCCGATCAATTTGAAAACGCATCACAAATATTAGCATCTGATGAACGATTAAGACAACTATGTGAAGGATTAAAGTCTTTTTGTCAAGGATGGATGTATGCATCAGAAATTATGCGCCGTTACAGAGACCTCAGTTCCACAGAATTGAATAAGAATTTTAATCATGCTCAAAAGTCCTTCGAAAGAGCAACCAGAGACTTAAAAATGTTCACAAAAACGTCCAACGGAGTTTCTGGATTTGAGAAGTTATTGGGTTATATTTATTATTCATTATTATTCCAGAAAACAGATGATTCTGCAAAAAGAAGCAAACTTAAAGATAAAATGACCTTAATGCTTAATGAAGCACTTCATTATTTCAAAAATGCTGAAGATATGGAACGATATGGATTTACAAGAGATTTGCTTACTACTCTGCCGCAATTAGAGGATTTACGAGAAAATGTCTTTAAACCCATCAATATACCGTTTACTCCATATACACCCGTATTTGACACAACAAGTAAGATTGCGCCAAGTGGGGTAAATTTTGCAGTATCTCTAGATAAAACACAATCGGAAGTAAACGAAAAAATAGGATATACAATACAAATCACTTCCAACACGCCAGTCCTGATAAAGCAGATTGATGGTATATTTCCAAAGAAGGGTATAAAAGTAATTTCAGGAATGAGATTGGCAAAGAACGGAATGGTGAAAATTGATCGTTTATTATCTCCAGGACATTCAATCTTGATTGAATTCACAATTCAGGCATCTATGCCACTTTATAGCAGAAAACATCCGCAATTGGTTTATTTCACCATGGATAACGAGAAATATCGGGCTTTTACAACGCCAATCACCATACAAATATTCCCTAAGGATTTACTAAAAACGGGTGTAGTAAATAAAATCAATGAAAAAGTTGAGCTAGTTCGAAACATTATGGATAAATTAGGAATTACCGTTGGAGAGTTTCCTATTGTGTATCACAACCTCAATTCATATCGCAAAACGCTTTCAGAGTATCTTATCTATGAAGACAACAAAAAGAAAGGACGTTCAAAAAAGCCACACATTTCTAAACTCCCAATACAACAAATGGCTTTTGTAGATCCTCTTGGCGATGTGAATGTCCTCTATGATACGGAGAAATACCTTTTTCTTCGCTCTATTGTTGACCTACTTAGTATTATCATCCATGAAAAGTTTGGTCATGGTTTCTTTTATCAGTATACAACATTAGGGAAAAAATTACTTGAGTTAGAATATCACCGCAAAGGTATAGTATTGCTTATGAAAGAATTAGAAGAAATATCTAATAAATACGCAATTGGACTCCAATGGCTTTGTATGTCCACACTTGTCGTTAATGAAGGATTCGCAGTATGGTTGACATTAAAAACCTTCGAAAAACTACTTGAAAAAATTTCCAAAAACGATCAACCGTTTGTTCAACAAATGCATCAAGAGACAGAACGTATCAAAACAATGGCATTTTCAAGCGAAAATCTCAATATTGAGCATGATTATTTTGTCCTAAAACATGGGATACCAAACGTCAATCCTTACGCATTTGGTTACAATTTATTCGTACAAATAGAAGAGAAATTTGGGGAAAAATGCGTCCCAGAAGCATTGAAAATAGCTGCGGATATTATTTTGACAAGACGACAAATTTCTCGTATGTCAAAAACAGTAAAAAATGACAACGATTGTGCCGATAAAAGATTAGACATAATAGCGAGCAGTCAACTGGAAATAAAGCGAAACAACGTGAATATGTTTAAGCGTGCTGCCAAGGAATTATTTTTGTGAGATCATAATGATCCCTTCCATATTCAAGAGAATACTTTAAGAAGAGCGTCTTTCAGAAATCTAATTTAGCATCCAGTAATAGTACTGAACTTCTTCTGTAATAAAAACTAAACAAGTGCGTTTTTCGCTATTTTTAAGAACATATTTTAAAATATTGGAAAAAAGAGGGTTGTGGTGTATATTTATTGAAATTACTTAATTCTTGCAGACATTCCTTTGTAAACGATATTTACCAGGGAAATCCTCCACCGGGATCCATTACATTATCCTCCTAAGTATTATAGTATTTAACAAACTTGCCATCTGTTTTGAAAAATAATATTTAAAGTCAGCGTCTTTTTGCTCATTATATTAGTTTTAAAAAGAAAATTAGTCATCTAAACAACAAACAGTGTTTGTTGAGTCATCAGTGAAAGTATTAACTGGAATCAAAGTTGTTTTAACAGGAGGAGTAACGTCTCCCATTTGAAAATTAGCGCCCCTACAACTCAGAAAACGCTGTTAATTACAGCTTGGCAGAATAACTAAAAAAAATGAACATTAAAACCGTTAAAAGAAAATAGAGTGTTCATAATGAGTTAAACTTCGAATACCTTGAATCCATTATAGTAAATCTGGAAGTGGGTTCGTAAAAAATGCGAGGAGTTTAAGAGTCGTCTTGCATGGATGATATCGGCTAGAAATTGAGGGCTACAAATGAGATATATGCATGCAATGTTAGGACTGATTCTCCATTGTGTACTTATACTACTTGCGTATGTGCCACTATTCATACGGTGTATTGATGTAGGTCTACATGACACCTATCCCGTAATCTTTCTTTTTTGGCTTTTATCACTCAATGAAATTCTATTATCTATTACTCCTCCCTCTGTTATGGTTTTGCCGGCTTGCTCTTTTATGTTTAGCATGGTTTTTGGCCTTTTTATGACCAATTTATTTCCATGGATTTACCCCTTTCTAATACTGGGGCTCTTCATCTTTGTTTTAGGTGTGCTCCTTCAGTTTTTAATAACCTTGGTTTGATTCATTATCTAACTTTTTTCAAAGTCTCATCTACTATCGCAAAACGCCATTTATTTCAAAATCTATCATTCAAAACCGCAAAGAGAGGAGTGAATTCAGTTATTTCAAAAGGGTGATTTTGAAAAACATTTAGACTCCATTAGACATAATGATTAATAAGGAATATTTTAACTTCGTAAAAAAAGGAAAGAATCGATATTTAGGATTGTCTCCTGATTTCAATGACGTTTTTATCATAAACGAAAAAAAGAAGATACTAAACCAAAGGTAATGAAGTGGTGTATTTTTGAGTCTTGAGTTTGTAAAAGTCGATGGTGGGATGCTCGAAGGAGGAGGACAAATTTTACGAATTGCTACTGCTCTTTCAGGAATAACAGGCATCCCTGTTGAGATTTACAACATCAGGAGCAAAAGACCAAAGCCAGGTTTGAAGGCACAGCATTTGAAAGGAATAAAAGCTTTAACAGAATTAACCAATGCGTCCGTAGACGGTTTACATATGGGATCCAATAAAATTACTTTTAAGCCCACCACGCGAAAAGGAGGATTCTATGAAATAGATGTAAAAACAGCAGGAAGCGTTACACTATTATTACAGGTATTGATGCCTGTAGCAATTTTTTCCCCAAAACGAGTAGATCTAAAGCTAATAGGCGGTACCACTGTAAAATGGTCGCCGCCAATACCGTCTGTTAAACATATTTTGCAACCCAGCCTTAAGAAAATGGGTATCCAGACGCAAATTAAAATAAGCAAGCATGGATTTTATCCAAAAGGTGGAGGAATAATCGAAGTTGAAATAAACCCTATCAAGAAGTTAAGATCAATCACACTAGACAAGATAGGAAGAATCGAAAATATTGAAGGAATATCCTACTGCGCAAAATTGCCGGAACATGTTGCAATACGCCAAATGAAAGCTGCAGCTACCAAATTGAAAAAAACCGGTTTTCATAATATAGAAATAACTACAGAAAAGATAACAGATAGTTTCTCTCCTGGAAGTGGTATTACATTATGGGCAAAGACAAGTACTGATGCTATTATCGGTGCAGATGCTATTGGAGAGAAAGGAAAACCTGCTGAAATCGTGGGGCGTGAGGCAGCACAAAAATTATTAGAGACAATTAATACAAGTCCAGTCGATTCCTTCCTTGCAGATCAACTTATAATTTACATGGCACTTGCAGAAGGAACATCCAAAATCATTACTAATAAACTTACTCTGCATACAAAAACGGCCATAGAGGTTTGCAAGCAGATAATAAAAGCGTCCTTTTCAGTTGTTGAGAAAGAAAGAGAAAAAGTGGAGATAATTTGCAACGGAATTGGGTTTGAAAACGAATATCTTTGAACATCAATAATTAATAACATCAGATTTTTGCTGAAGGATTTGTTGAAGAGAAGGAAGGCAAAGTAAAAAAAATTATGATACGAATGTTCATCCAAACATATGGAAATTCTTGCCTTCTTAAAATTTGAGTTACTCCATTACACTACGATATCATGTCGCACTATACATTTAACAAAATCTTTTTTAGGAATTATACCCATATATCTTTTTTAGTGGTAGAAATATGGAAGATCTTAATTCTTTTCCAACATTAATTCTTAATACGCTTGAGAACTCGATAAAACATTGGAATTATGTCCAATCACAGTCATGGAAAGTGATTTCACAGATTCAGAACATAGCAGCAAAAATGGTTCACTTAAGGAAGGGAGCACTAGGCAAACTAAAGAATTTTGACAATATCGGAGAAAAAGTAGGACAAAAGCTTGCCGGCAATTTAGAAGATGCAATACTGAAATTAAAAAAAAGCCTACCCAGGTTTAAAACAATAGTAAAAGAGTTTAAAGAATTAGAAAAAGAATTAGGTGAATTTGAAGCCACTGTATTATCAATGTTAGAAAAGAGTAACAGAATCGGTGAAGAATGTATCAAGATCTACTATGGAATATTAAACAATCTGTTAGTAAACGGAGAAATATTCAAGGAGTTTGTTGAATTCTGTCAACTACTTGCAGAATTTACAATTCAGACAGAGGAATATCATAACGTAAGCAAACTCATTGACGAACTGTCAGTTCATGCCAGTGAAATCGTTCATATGTATGAAAATGAGTTGCTTGTTAAAGAAACGATTTGCGATGATTTACCATCTCCTCTAAGCGTACTTTCTACATATTTATGGATAATTTGGATGACCGAGCCATATATTGAAACAGGCAGGATTGAAGAGATAAAGGAAGAAATGCGAGATATCTCCGAAAAAGTTTTACGACTTTCTGCTAAGATATACTAGTTTTCTAAAAAGTAACGTTCGGAAAAACCTAGGTCTCTAGATGAGATATGAAAGAAATGAAAGGCGAATAACGTTTCAAAACCTGTGTTTTCTTTACATTTCTTTTGCTCTGGTAGTGGAATGAGGCGATAATTGTAGAATTTATGTCCAAATCAATTCTTTTATGAATTATCCTATCTTATAAGTTCAATAGTTGCATTTGGTTTTCTGAACAAGAGAGAATTTCAAAGAGGTTCAATGAAGTCATCAATTGAGGAGAATTCATTGGAAAAAGGAGTAAAAATTCGTGTTACAGGTGTTGTACAGGGAATTGGGTTTCGACCATTTATTTATCGCTTGTCGCACAGACTAGGCTTAAAAGGATATGTTTTAAATAGAGGCGATGCAGGTGTTGAAATTGTTGTTGAAGGGGAAAGAGAGAGGATTACAGAATTCTGTAATGCAATAAAGGAAGAAAAGCCCGCTCTTTCGAGGATTGAAAGTTTCAAAATAAAGTGGATGCCATTTAAAGGCGATTTTGATTCATTTATTATAAAGGAAAGCAATAAAGAGAAAGGATCACCAAAGGGCGCTGTTTTTCCACCGGACATCAGAATTTGCAATGACTGTAGAAAAGAAATCTTTGATAAGAGTTCTCGTCGTTATAATTATCCATTGATTAGTTGTACGAATTGTGGTCCGAGGTTTACTGTTATTGAAAACTTGCCTTACGATAGAGAAAGGACATCAATGAAAGAATTTCCATTATGCGAATCTTGTGCAAAAGAATTCATAGATCCAACAACGAGATGGTTAAATGCACAAACAATGGCATGCCCAATTTGCGGACCACGAGTTATGTTATATGAAAATGATGGTACATTAATTGAAAGCAAGGATCCAATAGAAGTTGCTGCACGTCTAATTTCTAAAGGATACATCCTAGCCATTAAAGGTAGAGGCGGAATTCATCTTGCGGTAAAAACAAGCGAGAATGAGCCTGTTATTAAACTCAGACAGCGTAGAAAGAAATCAAATAAGCCGTTTGCCGTAATGAGTCCAGATCTTACTGCTATCAACACATTTGCTATTCCAACTTCTTTGGAAAAACAACTTCTTTCATCTTTTCAGAGGCCAATAGTAGTGATCAAAAAACGAACATCATCCGTAATACCTAAAGAAATAGCTCCTGGTATTGATACAATAGGTGCAATGCTACCCTATTCAGGAATTCATCATTTGCTCTTCAAGCATTTAAACGAATTAGCTCTTGTTATGACGAGTGCAAATCAACCTAGTGAACCAATGTTAATCCAAAATGAAAAAGCTATTAGTCGTCTAGGGAATATTGTAGACTACTTTTTGCTTAATAATAGACAGATTTTTCAACGCGCCGATGATTCTGTGGTTAAAATTGTTGCTCAGAAAGAAACATTTCTTCGAAGGAGCAGGGGCTATGTCCCAGAGTATGTATCTCTCCCTTTTAAAGGTATAAATGCCATTGGTGTAGGACCTGAAACGAATGTTACGACAACTATTATCAAGTCTGATAAAGCATTCATGTCGCAACATATAGGGGACGTAGATAATTTAACTACCTTAAATGCTTTAAAAGAAGCGCTTAATCACTATTTGACTCTGCTTAATCCTGAGAAGATAGACGTTGTATGCTGCGATTTACATCCAAATTTTCTTACCACCAGATATGCAAAAGAACTATCATCGGAATTTAATTGTGAATTTAGACCAGTTCAACATCATGATGCCCATCTTAAGGCACTCATGGTCGATATGAAAATATCAGAACCCATAATTCTTATTGCTATAGACGGATTTGGATATGGGGCCTTTGATGAGCAGGCATGGGGAGGAGAAATCCTGGAAGGTGATCTAAGATCATTTACAAGACCTGGCAGTTTAAGTCCGCAACCAATGCCAGGAGGAGACTTATGCGCGTATTATCCCTGTAGAATGCTAGGAAGTATATTATTTGATGAACTTGGTGAGAATGAAACCAGAAATCTTCTGAGAACGTATTGCATTCAAGGATTTAAGCACGGAGATCAAGAAATAGACGTAATGTTGAGACAATTGGAGCAAAATATTAATGTCCCTCTGACTACTAGCGCAGGGCGTTTTCTTGATGCTGTTTCAGCACTTTTAAGTGTTTGTCAAATTCGAACTTACGAAGGAGAGCCTGCAATTAGATTAGAAGCCGTTGCACGGGAAGGAAAGACAATAAAACTGCCGATTGAAGATTATATCACATACAAAAAGGGACGTACACTCTTAAATACCTCAAGGATTCTTTTAGACTTAGTAAAATTAAAAGAGGAAGGTGTGCAGAAAAAAAACATAGCCAGTACTGCGCAATATACGATTGCAAAAGGACTATCTGATATAGCAATAGAGATTGCAAAGGAAAGAGGAATTAATATAGTTGGTGTTAGTGGGGGAGTTGCCTATAATGATTTCATTGTTAAGACAATCAGGAAGAGCATTAGGCAAAGCAATCTTATATTTGCACAACATAAGCGCATTCCTCCAGGAGATGGAGGAATCTCAATAGGACAAGCAATTGCTGGAGCAATTAAACTTCAGTAGTTTGCATATCTCTTTTTAGAGATATATCAAATGAAATCATCACATTTTCTTTAGCCAACAGTCTTGTTAATTACTATGAATTGCGAAAGCAGAAGTTATGTTTCTGAAAATTCCGCTGATGTGAAGGGGAAATAAGAAGCTCTGCAACTATTTGACTATAGACAAAGCATTTAAATGAAAAATACCTATAACCATCCGAATTTTTTTCTTAGAGAGCCCTTAGAGCTTAGTTATAAGATATGGCAGAAATGAATTCAAGAGGTGTAAGTATGGCAGATGATAACGTTGTTTACGTAGGACATAAACCAGTGATGAATTACGTCCTTGCATGTGTTACTCAGCTTAACCAAGGCGCAGAGTCGCTACTCTAATGAGTGTGACGCGTAAGCGATGTTATCGTGAAAGCTAGAGGTCGTGCAATAAGCAGAGCAGTTGATGCTGCAGAAATTTTGAGAAAACGATTTATGCCACAAGTTGGCGTCAAAGATATACGGATAAGCACAGAACAACTTAATACATCCGAAGGCGGCACGGCGAATGTAAGTGCAATTGAAATAACTATGGGAAAATAACTACACTTTAAGGTTCTTAAAGACCTTTTTTCTTTTTTTACGAAATTTGCCAACAGCAAAGTGAGCCTTCTTTGTAGCATGTGAATTAAAAGTGCTGATATGTAAGGCGTTCAAGAATTAGTTTTACCAAGACGGCTTTTCGCTCATCCCAAGTGTATTTTGAAGTGAGTGCTTCAAGTTCTATATCTGATATGTCAAAGGTCTTCTTTATTCTGTAAAACTTTGACTTATCTATATCCAAAACATTCAGGTCGAATATGCCGCCCAATTCTCTACAAACAGCCTCTGCAATTGATTTTATTTCTTCTTGAGAAGTTCCTATTATTAATAAGGCACAATTCTCAGTCAAAGGTTTGAGTCCTAGAATTTTTACTGCAAGTTTTATTTGTCTTTGACCAGACGCATATATGAGAGATTCAATTGCTAATGATTTTGAGATATTAAAAGAATTCAAGAATGCTTTGACTGCATGGTGAGCGCTAAAAAGCAAATGTTCCCACGTGGCTAGCAATTCGCTATCGAAAACTTGGATCGTGATATTTTTTTCATTCCCTAACCTTGTAATCTTTTTTAACAATATGTTTATATCGAAGGGTTTTATGTCACGAATGCCAGCCACTCCGACAAATTTAAAATGTAAATAGTTAATCTCCAGAGATCTGATTAAGATATCTTCAGGATTCATTGGAAATCACAGTGTTGGTTTGATATCATTTGATACACTTGAAATAAAAAGAGTTACATTAGAAAGTCAAAATAGGGCTTTGGAGGAATGTGTGTGACGGACTTTGTAACACCTTCTTGGGATGAGATATATGATGTGACTATCGAATTATATGATAAAATATCACAGGATGGATTTTATCCTGATGTAATCGTTGGAGTTGCACGGGGAGGATGGGTTCCAGCACGAATTTTGTCTGATTTCTCAGGGAATACTTCGACCGCAAACATGAAAATTGAATTTTATAAGGGTATTGCGGAAACTGAAGAAAAGCCACAAATCGTTCAACCCATTTCAGTATCAGTTGAAAACAAGAAAGTACTAATATGTGATGATGTAGCAGATACTGGAGAGAGTATACTGGTTGCTATCGACCATATAAAAGAAGCTGGTGCTTCGGATGTGCGTGTTGCAGCACTCTACATGAAACCTTGGAGTAAATGCACTCCAGAATATTGGGTACTTAGAACCGATAAGTGGATTATTTTTCCGTGGGAACGTAGAGAGACTATCACAAAACTCTATATTTCGTTAAAAGATGAAACGCCCTCAGAAGTTATTAAAAAAGAACTTTCCCGAACGAATATTGAGGAAAAATATATCGAGAAATATCTCAAATGGATTCAAAAGAGTTAGTTTCTAGTTTGTCGAGGTGAATTTGACAAAAAATTGAAAGGCGCTTACGTGTTTCCTTTAGTTTAAATATTTTTTCTTAATCTTTACCGCCTTTTCTATATTTCATGAATTCTGCCGTCATAACTAATATTGCGGCTATGAGTCCCCTATCTCTAGAAGCATCACTTTCTCCTTCTAATAGTCTTATCATAGCCTTCCATTTCGTTAGAGCATCTATGTACACTTGAGCCACATGTAATCCTCCATGTGCGTAATTACCAATGATTAATTAAATATTTTTTGTCCTTCACATGATCTTCAGTATTCCATAAACTTTAGTATTAAAAAATTCACTTGGTCTCCTTATCCTCTATGAAGGAAAAAAATCATAATAAATATCTATGTCTTCCGTATTTTGTATTCCAAAAATCTTAGGCTCTAACACGTCTAAAAATTCATTTCTCGATTATCAACGAAACTCACTCCAAAGATTGGCCAATTCTTGATAAAGTTCTGTGGTTGATGCTCCTGTCCAGTTAAAGATGTCAAATATCAAACTAATTACCAGTGCAAACATAAGAATTGCCATGCCAATGAGCATAACTTCTTCGATCAAAGGAGAGCCTTGTTTATTTTTAAGAAACTTCTTTATCATTTTGTGCTCCTTCTCCTTCGTATTAGGGTTTATTGAATCATCCTTTGGGAAAGTATTGATCAAAGTCTTCACTAGCCAAGTACAAGTAACTATAAAAACATCGCTACTTTTCTAAATATCTTGCTTGTCCTTTTGCAACTGTGTCTTGGAGCATATAACTGAATAGGTAATGTTATAAATCAAAGTTTATCTCTGTTAAAAAACTGAGACTTCTCGCCGATAAAGTTAAATAGGGATAGATTTTCAATCCCTTCTAACATAATCACACCATTCACGTAGTGAGGATGAACGGACGCATTAAAATTCATACTGGTGAGAGAAATTACAAATACTAAGAAGTTAGCACTATTGATTGGTATGTTGCTATTCGGGGCTATCCTTTCTGCACATACAACCAGTGCACTTCAACTCCAACAAAATACCGGAGTTAATATTGAGAAAATCATTAGTGAGGAGATTATTGCTACGGGCGACAGATTAAATGTAACCGTCACCATAAGTAATGAAAATTCATTGCCTATCAGAAATGTTGAGTTAATTGATACCGTTCCGGATGCATTCCTGGTAGTTTCAGGCTCTTTAATTGAATTTTGGACTGTTATTGACGAATTTGAAAGCATTAACCATACTTATATCATTGAGGCACGGAATTCAGGCAATCATACACTAGAAGCTGCTGAAGTTAGGTTCGAATTAGATGGAGAGAGTTTTACGGAACGCTCCAATACACTTGAAGTTAGCATTGAAACGAAACTATGGACTCCTCCTCAAGGATCAATTGAAAATCCATCAGCAATATTCTTGGGAGTATATATTCTGCCTGTAGTAGGGTTAATCGTTGGAATCGTAATTATCGCAAGAAAAAAGAGTTGACAATTCCTACAGTGAAAGCACAAGAGTTGCACTTATGTAGAGAATTTTAAAAAACCAGCAGTGTTTTTCTAAAAAGCGCCATTACTAATGAATGTATTAGTCCATTGATAAGAGGGGTGGCAATATGATTATCGTGCCTGGACCTGCTTCACAAATTTTAGGATTCAAAATCGGGAGACTTTTAAAAACAGATGTAATACCTGTGGACTTTAAGCGATTTCCAGATGGGGAGACTTACATAAGAATCGATGGAGATATCAAGAATAAACATGTTGCGGTAGTACAAACTACATTTCCGACAAATCCACATCTCATCGAACTCTTCTTACTTTTAGATACAGCAAGGGACTTAGGTGCATCCAAGATAAGTGCTGTAGTTCCATATCTTGCATATGCGCGGCAAGATAAAAGGTTCAGACCAGGAGAAGCCATAAGCATAAAAACAATTATTCGATTGATTGAAAACACAGGCGTTGACGAACTTTTCACGATTAATATCCATGAAGAATCAGTTTTAAGCGATTTTCATTTTCCAACTATCAATTTAAGCGCTATGAAGGATATTGGAATGCATCTACAAAAGTATCGTCTAAAAGAACCATATGTAGTATCTCCCGATCAAGGTGCAGAATCATTGGCAAAACAAGTAGCAGAAGTCCTAAATAGTGATGTTGGTTGCTGCTTTAAAAAAAGGGACCTTATTACTGGGGAAATTGAAACAGAAATGGTGGAACTTGCTATAAAAGATAGAGATGCGGTTATAGTCGATGATATTATTTCAACAGGTGGGACGATTGTAAATGCGGCAAAAATGCTAAAGGCACAGGGAGCACAAAGAGTTTTTGTTGGAGCTTCACACGCGTTACTTATCCAAAACGCACGAACGCGTATTATGCAAGCGCAAGTTGAAGAGATTATAGGAACAGACACCGTTTCAAACGAAGTGAGTAAGATTTCAGTTGCACCACTCATTGCAAATGCCCTTACATAGTTTTTCTGTTTAGAGCGATCTGAAGCATCAATAATCTAGAAAGTTATGATGTGTTATTTGAAATAATTAACAAAGAAATGGTCTCAAATGGCCTCAAGAGATTTATTTTTTATATTAAACGGAGAACATCCAAAATTAGCATTTTCAGAAGTCTTAGCTATTTTACAGGCTACCGAAAGGCCGTATTCAAACATTGGAAAATTTGATCAACTTATGAAAATTTCTACTACACTGGATAGTGTCCAAGTGATCACTCAGAGAAGTGCACTTGTGCATCGTTGTTGTGCTCAATTTTTTGAATCAGGAGATTCTGTTGAGGAGATAATGGAAACCGCAAAAGAAATGACCATCGATAGTTCGCTCGTATTTGGAAAGAATTTTGCCGTGCGTGTAAAAAGAATACAGAATTATGGCGCTCATATTGATAAAGTGGATCTAGAACGAAGACTTGGAACAATTATTTTCAATCACTTAAAACAGGTAAACAAAGGGATGAAGGTTAAACTTGAAAATCCAGATGTCACATTTTATGGAGTATTTACAGAGAAAAGGTTTTTCTTCGGATTAAGCCTTTGGAAATCAGAGACTTATTCCCAGAGATTCGATGATCGAAGGGGGCATAAAAGGACATTCTTTCATCCAGGCACATTAGAACCCAGATTAGCAAGAGTATTGGTTAATCTTTCTCGCGTAAAAGAGAATGAACTGTTTTTAGATCCATTTGTTGGCAGTGGGTCAATACTAATTGAAGCGCGCTTGATTGGTGCAAATATAATTGGATGTGATATCCAAAAGAGAATGGTTCAAGGCGCACTCGTTAATTTGCAGCAATTGCATCTTTCAGGAAACTTAATTTGTGCAGATGCTCGTCATCTTCCCTTAGGTGATGAAATTTTTGCGATTGCTACAGATCCTCCATACGGAAGGTCATCTACTACAAAAGGCATAGAGTTAAACACGTTAATTCAGTCTTTTCTTGTATCTGCAGCGAATATTCTGCAAAAAAGGAGGTATGTATGTATTTGTTCACCTACTCATATAAAACTTCAAACGATTGCAAATGATCTTGGATTTAAAACCGTAGAACTTCATAAGATGCGAGTTCATAAAAGCCTTTCACGAACAATTGGCGTTTTCCAGAATTAGACCGGAGTGAATAAAATGAAAATTATCTTCTTAGGCACTGGCGCAGCGGTCCCTTCGAAAACTAGAAAACTATCGAGCATAGCTATTAAACGAAAAAACGAAATTCTAATACTTGACGCTGGAGAAGGACTTCAATATCAGTTAATGGAAGCGGATCTTAATATTATGAAAATATCAAAAATTTTAATCAGTCATCTTCATGGAGACCATATATTTGGGCTTCCTGGTTTGATTCTTACAATGAAAATGTATCACAGAAAAAAACCATTAAATCTCTATGGACCTCCTGGTTTAATACAATTTTTAATTGCTGTAAACTCTATATCCGGTGTGATGGATACAGAATTCGAACTAAATGCTAAAGAGATGGGAGAAGGGAGCGTAATTGAGGAAAAGGAATATTGGATTGAATCTGCATTAGCTGATCATGGAATATATACTCTCGCATATTCTATTACCGAGAAACCATATCCTGGAACATTTTTCCCAGAAAAAGCAAGGGGGCTTGGAGTCCCTGAAGGGCCATTATGGTCAAAATTAAAATCAGGAGAGAGTATTCAATTAAATGATGGGAGAATTATTAACTCTTCCGATGTTGTCGGAACCACAAGGCCTGGAAGAAAAATCACCTACTCTGTTGATACGCGTCCCACAAAATATATTGTCTTATTAAGCCAAAATAGCGATGTTTTAATTCACGAAGCCACCTTTGATGATGCTCTCTTGGAAAAGGCTAAGCAAACAGGACATACTACTGCAGTGGAGGCTGCAAAAATAGCAAAGGATGCAGAAGTAAAACAATTAATCCTAACGCATATAAGCACGCGATACAAAGATACAGCAATTCTTTACGAACAAGCAGAAAAGATTTTTCCAAACACTATAATAGCAGAAGATCTTATGGAGATAACACTAGGCGAAGGAAATAAGCAAAATTCAAGTTTTAGGAAAGTACCTGAAAATTCTGACAAGAAAAACAATATTTAGCACGATGAGACAACTTTTTAAATACTTATAGCACTTCGGTTTACTGTAGTTTATTATATGGAGGAAGAGTAGTTGAGTGTAGATCCCTTTATTGTTAGAAGCCTCGTTTTCTCATTTGGATTTATTGCAATTATCCTTCTCCTTGCATATCAAATATTGTCAGAAGAGGAACCCGGAGAAAAATAATTTTTTTTAACAAAGATCTACGTTCTTAACAAGTTTATATTTTTCCAAGTTTATGCACGCTTAGTGGCATTTATCTATTTTTTGGCGTTACATTTCTTAACGAATCAGGCGCCCATAAATAAGTGAATTAATTCGAATTCTAAAACTATGGTGTGTAGAATTTGCAAGATACGACAAAATTGCAAAACAATAGGTTCTCTCTACTTCACAAAGAAATACAAGAGGTTATACATAAATATGGCTTTGAAAAGCCAACACCGATACAGAATTTGGCTTTACCTAAAGTTTTAGAAGGTAAGAACTTATTAATAATTGCGCCCACCGGCACAGGAAAGACAGAAGCAGCAATTTTTCCTATTTTTAATAGATTATTTCAAGAAAATAAGAATACTCCTGTTAAAGGTTTCTATGCACTATACGTTACACCTCTTAAAGCTCTTAATCGTGATATTTTCCGACGGATTATTGAAATGGGGGAAGAACTGGGGATATCTATACAAATAAGGCACGGAGACACCTCTTCTTATAAAAGGCGCAAACAGGTCTTAAACCCTCCTCATATACTTATCATTACCCCCGAGACCCTCCAATCAATCCTGCCTGGCAAAAGAATTGGTGCGCATCTAGCAAATGTTAAAATTGTGATTGTAGACGAAATTCACGAAATTGTTGAAAATAAACGTGCCACTCAGTTAGCTGTTGGACTTGAAAGATTAAGAGATCGTGTCGAAAGAGAATTTCAAAGGATTGGACTTTCTGCAACAATCGGTAGCCCAGAACGTGTGGCAAAATTCTTGGCGGGAATAGGGAGATCAATTGAGACTGTTAAAACAGACACAGAAAAGAAATTTGAAATTAATATTGAAAACCCATTACCTACAACTGAAGATCGACATCTCGCTAAAAGACTATATACCACTGCCGAAACTGCTGCTAGGATAAATAGGATTGCATATCATATAGAAAACAATAATTCTGTACTTTGTTTCACGAATACTCGTGATCACGCAGAAATGCTTTCAAGCCACTTAAGACTACTTGATCCTGATTTTAATTATGGTATTCATCATGGCTCTTTAGCAAAAGACGTGAGAATCCAAGCAGAAAAGGAGTTCAAGTCGCAAGAACTAAAAGCAATTGTTTGTACATCATCTCTTGAATTGGGTATAGATGTAGGTAGCGTCGATAAAGTCGTTCAATTAATGAGTCCGAGGCAGGTCTCAAAACTAATCCAGAGAGTAGGGAGGGCTGGACACAAGATCGATGAAGTTTCAAGGGGCACTATAATTACCATGGATTTTGATGACATTTTTGAATCCGCAATTCTAGTTTCAAAAGCACTAAAAAGTGAACTTGAAGACACGAAAATGCATGAAAATGCATTAGACGTCTTAGCACACCAAATTGCGGGAATAGTCATGGATAAAAGAGAAGTGGCTATAGGAGAGGTAGAACAAATTGTTAGAAGGGCATATCCTTACGCGAATCTGGATAAGGAATTACTAATCAACACAATAGATCTAATGCTCGAACTGAAACTTATCTGGGAAAATAATGGGGTTTTAAAGAGAAGTAGAAAGACTCTGCTCTTTTATTATGAGAGAGTTTCAACAATTCCTGATGTAGGCAAACGTTGGCTAGTATATGATATAACCACGAATAGACCGCTAGGCTCGCTCGATAATGAATTTGTTGCAACCAAAGCAAAAGTGGGTACTGTCTTCATAGTTAGGGGGAGTCCCTGGAAAATCCTTAATCTAAATGAAAACAAAATTGAAGTAACACCCGCACCGGATCCCACGGGTGCTATTCCAGGATGGGTGGGAGAATTAATTCCAGTTCCATACAAAGTCGCACAAGAGGTGGGAGAATTAAGGCATAGATTAGAAAAAGCATATCGAAATGACGAAAGAACAAAAAAAATCCTGGATGAATACCAACTTTCTGTTAACGCTAAAGAAATCATACTTAATATTATTATGCAACAGATAAAAAGCGATGTTCCAATTCCCACACATGAGCGAATAGTGGTAGAAGCCTTTGGAGATTACATAATTATCCATTGTTGTTTCGGTAGCCTAATCAATGAAACAATAGGCGAACTACTTTCTGCGTTACTTACTACTGAAATGGGTGCTAATGTTGTGATGCGTTCGTCACCGTATACAATTCAACTGCAGTTACCAACTCGTATTAATCCTAAAATCATTCCAGAGTTACTTAAAAATCCGGAACATGTAGAGCATATATTGGATCTCTCTTTAAGCCGTTCATCTCTGTTTTTGTGGAGATTCAGCCAAGTTGCACAACGCTTTGGAATAATCGATAAGGGAGCAGAATTTTACTCCACTCTTATTGAAAGATTACTCAATACATATAGAGATACCACAGTAGTTATAGAGACTTTAAGAGAAATAAAGTTAGAAAAACTGGATATTCCCAACACAAAGAAGATTTTATCTCAAATTTCTAATGGTCTCAAAACGATTGATATCGTTCAAAAAGCGTCTGTTGACTACGGATCTCCATTTTCTCTTCTAGCTCTTAGGAATGCGAAGGCGGGCAGTTATGTTAAGTCAGCACGGCCTGAAGCAGTATTAATAGAGGCAGTAAAAAACAAAATAAACGAAAAGCGTATTAAACTTGTTTGTATGCACTGTCGTCAATGGGAAAGCGTAAGACAAGTGAAATTCATCTCTGATGAAAAACTAAAATGCCCAAAATGCAAAAGCGTCTTTTTAGGTGTCGTTTTTTCGAGAAATACTGCCTTGAAAAAAGCATTAAAACATCAAAAAGCGCAAATGAAGTTATCTAAAGAAGAAAAGAAAGAAATTGATCGAGCAGGTCTATCCTCAGTACTTGTAGAAGCATATGGAAAAAAAGCTGTTATTGCACTAGCAGGAAGAGGAGTTGGTCCACAAACAGCATCTCGCATTCTTGCAAGAAGAATTAGTTCGGAACGGGAATTTTATAAAGCATTATGGAATGCTGAAAAGGAATTCGCCCGTACTAAGGCATTTTGGGATGAAAAGTAATATGAACGAAGAAGAATGGGTCACTAAAATTCAATGTTGTGCCCAACTTGCTGCAGCATTAGAAGTTAGTGGCTGGCCAAAGCCCGGAAACGTACATAGGACCGCTAATTTTAAAGACACAAGATTTGAACATTATATTGCGGGAGCAGTTGCTATTGGTCCAGCAATTGCAAAGGCGGCGTCTCAAGGCGTAAAACTCCAAGAAAAAAAGATTAATTCCTCAGATGTGGGCATTGGTAGATGGATCCTGAAAGGCATTCGTGATGTTAAGCAGTGGAATGAACCAAACACAAATCTTGGCATGCTAATACTAATGATTCCATTAGCAACTACTGCAGGAACATTAACTAACAAAAATAAATTTGGAATAGGAGAATTAAGGAGAAATTTCGGTCAAATTGTTCGTGCAACAACAGTCCAAGATGCACTCGATCTATACAAAGCCATTTCTATTGTCATGCCAGGAGGCTTAGGCAAAGTTGATAATGCGCCAGACGTTACTGATGAGGATACGTGGAATGAACTAGTAGAAAAGGAAATTACTCTTTTTAAAACAATGGAAATCTCTCAAGAATGGGACACGATCTCTAAAGAATTTGTTAATGCTCTTGAAATCTCTTTGGAGAAAGGTTATCCTTTTTTTAGGCACGCATATGAGTACACGAAGGATATAAATACAGCAACGGTACACACATTTTTATTTCTTCTTTCAAGCACCCCAGACACCCTTATTCAAAGAAAACTAGGTAGTGAAGCAGCAAAACAAATATCTCACAAAGCAAAGGAGGTACTTGATCTGGGAGGTCTTTTAACAAAGCAAGGCACTGAGGCACTATACCGTTTCGATACAAGCCTGCGAGACTCTGAAAACAGATTTAATCCTGGTACAACAGCAGATCTCATAACAGTTATACTGATGGCAAATTTATTGAAGGGAATACAAATAGTTTAGGTTCTAATTGTGCTTCCTTTTTGCTACGAATTAACCATTCATTAACTCATCTTTCTCGGGCGATAGGGATCTGTTGTAGAATTTCCAAAAAAAACAAATTTCATATAAAGTTAGTATTTTTTATATGAGCATATAGAAAATACGGATTTTATATATGCACAATTCCACATCAATGAGTTATTGAACGGATAGGTGAATATAGTTGGAACTTAGGAAACTACAGCAGACTGGAGGTGTCGATGGAACCTTCCTTATTTCATTACCTAAGAAATGGGTTACGAAACGTCATCTAAAACGTGGGGACGTACTCCACATCATTGAACGAGCGGATGGCTCACTGGTGCTAGCACCTCAAGTTGAGAGTATTAATGAACTTACCGAATCTACAATCCCAATGGAGCATAATATTAGACGAGGAATCTTAACAAAGTATCTCCTAGGCTATGACAAAATAAAAGTGACATCTAATAAACGGCTTAGTCCTGAAGAACGTGAAAATGTTATGAAAATCGTACGTCGATTGGTCGGTGTTGAGATTGTTGAGGAGAGCTCAACTGAAATTGTTCTTCAAGCTTTAATTGCGCCTACAGGAGTTCAAATTGATCAAACATTACGAAGAATTTATTTACTCGCAAACAAGATGCATAAGGACTCGTTTATCGCGTTTTTTGACAATGATATTAAGTTAGCACAAAACGTGATCGACCGTGATGATGAAGTTGATCGATTCTATTTTTTGGCTGTAAGACAACTTAGGGCGGTTATTCAAAATCCATCTCTTTCTGAAAGAATGAATGTAACCCCAGTTGAATGTCTGGACTATCGAGTACTTGCAAAAAGTCTAGAAAGTCTAGCAGATCGTGCTGTTGAGATAGCCGAAAAAGTTTTTTCATTAGAATCATATAAGCGGGCAGATTATAAACAGATTTTCGAGCCATTTAAATCGCTGAATGAATTTGTTGTCAAAATGCATCAACAGGCATTTAACGCAGTTTTGAAAAAGGATTCTGTTCTTGCGGATAAAATTCTTGCAATGCGAAAGCAATTTCTAAAACAATATGAAAAGTTAGAAGCAATCCTTGTAAAACAAACACCTAAGCAACCGATAGATTTATTCTTAGATCTAAAAGACATTTTGGAGATCGAGGATATTATCAGCGAAATAGCTCTCGACGTAGCAGATCTGGTTTCTGAATGAAATAGTCCCATAGGACATTTTTTGTCGGAGAATCTTATAAATGAAGAAAAGATTATAACTCTCGAAAACCATTACAAATCAAGAATAAAGGAGCAACTTGTCAGGATGACCACTCGTACAAAATCCAAAGCTACAGAATTTTTGAAAGAATTCATTTGTTCAGGATATCAAGTTGGTTCAGATGTTCTTGACCTTTTAATGTCAAAAGAGCAACCAGAAATTCTAATTAAACAAATTATTGATACTGCGAATCAATTATCCAAGAGCCCATTAGTAATTACAAAGGAGTTCCTAAATTCTATAGAACCATTAATTAAAGGAAAAAAGCGTTCAATAGGAACAAATATATTTAAACGGGATTTTGAAAGAGCAACACCTGTTATTAAAAGAGATATGCTCCGAAATGCTACAGAAAAAAATTTAATAGATGCAAAGGAAGTTGAGGCAGACATTACGATAATAAAGACACCGAACACTACAAGAACTGCTTCAAAAATCCCAATTGAAAATTTAACAAACCTTTTTCAGTCTAGATATGATAAACTCAAAAACCTCCTTCTAGAACGGAGCGATACACAAAATTACGTTCCAATAACTGAATTGCATAGTTCAGACGAATGGGTAGACTTCCACATTATAGGAATGGTGGCTTCAAAAAGGGAGACAAAAAAGGGAGGATATTTTTTAGAACTTGACGATCCTACAGGAACACTCCAATTAATTGTTCCTACAAAAGAGGATAACTTAGTGCGAAAAGCTGAGCTATTATTAGATGATCAAGTGATTTGCATTCATGGTGCTATGCGTAACAAGGTGTTCTTGGTAAAAGATATACTCCTTCCAGAGATTCCCACAACTCATAAGTGGAAGGGGGCGCCAATTCCTATATGTGCAGCGCTAATTTCAGATTTACATGTAGGATCTGTGAAATTCTTAGATGACGTCTTTCATCAATTTACATTATGGTTAAAGGGAGAAGTGGGAGATAAAAGAGCGAGAACACTGGGTAGAAGTATAAAATACTTGTTAATTGCTGGAGATATTGTTGAAGGCATAGGAATCTTTCCAAACCAAGAAGAAGAATTAAGCATAAAGGATATCTACCAGCAATATGATGAGGTAAGCAAACTCCTCGAACAAGTGCCCGATCATATTGAAATAATCATAATTCCTGGAAACCATGATGCAACACGCCAAGCTTTACCACAACCACCGGTTCCCAAAGAATTTGCAGAAAAATTGTATGAAATGTCAAATGTGCAAGTTCTGGGCAGCCCCGCATACATTAAACTCCACAACATAAAAGTTCTTCTTGATCATGGCAGATCTCTTGATGATGTAGTTGAAAGCATTCCTACTATTGAAACTAAAGCTCCGGATTCAGCTATGGTAGTGCTATTGCGAGCAAGACATCTAGCTCCGCGCTGGGGTGGAAAGACTACATTAGCCCATGAAACTGACTTCTTAGTCATTGACGAGATACCAGATATCTTCCATGCGGGACATACACATACCAATGGAGCAACTGTATATCGAGGGGTCACAGTAATCAATTCAGGGGCTTTTCAAGCGCAAACAAACTACCAAAAAAGAATAAATATAAATCCAACGCCTGGCCGCGTTCCCATTGTTAATCTCAAAACAGGCCATGTAACTGAAATTGATTTTAATTAATTTACGGACGTAGCAAAGTAGGTACGAAGTCTACTACTTGTTTTAGTCTACCCGTCGTATCCTCTTCTTCTAATACACTTTTCACCTGTTCGGGAGGAATACTCAATTTTATTCTTCTAGTGCGTCCGTACCGTCCTCGGCTAATTTCTTGCGCAGCAATAATCCCATGCATAATGAGTTCATTAATGAAATCGCTGATTCGCCGTTGTGTTAATCTATCTAGGCCTACAATCCCACAGATTTCGGCATATACATCATAGACATCGCCGCTAAAGATCTCTTTTTTTCCATTGACTTCTAACAAATAAATGCAATGCAGAACTGTCTTGGACTGGATTGGAAGTGTCTTTAAGAATTTGTCAACGGTAGCCTGCTCAATACGTTTTCTTGCTTGTTTTACAAGTTCCTCAGTTACCTTGTTAAGTTTTTTGCGTTCAGCAAATTCACCACTTACTCTTAGCAAATCTAAAGCGCGTCTTGCATCTCCATGTTCCCTAGCCGCAATTGCCGCACATAAGTTAATGACACCATAATCTAACACATCTGTTTTAAATGCCATCTTTGCTCGCTGAGCTAGAATACTTTGCAATTCAATTGCTTTATATGGAGCAAAAAATAACTCTTCTTCACTTAAACTACTTAAAACCCTAGGATCTAATTGTTCCTTAAATTTAAGGTCGTTGGTGATCCCAATTAAACTTACTCCTGCTCGTTTCAAATCTACTTTCATGCGAGTAAGATCATATAGGACATCATTCCCACTCCGAGTAACAAGTTTGTCTACTTCATCAAGAATAAGAATCAACAATTGTTCAGTCGTATCTAAACCTTCTCGAAAACGTGAATAGACCTCATCAGTAGGGAGTCCTGTGAAGGGAACATTGATTCCAATTGCCTCGCAGAGACGTGCTAATACCCGATAATTTGTGTTGATCTGATTACAATTAACATATGCGTTGATAAGAGGAATACTTTTTTCTCTACCTTTGGATATTAGTGATCTTAAAACTAATTTGGCAGCTGCTGTTTTTCCGGTCCCTGTTTTTCCGTAGATGAAGATATTAGAGGGTGTACCACCCTTTAATGCGGATGCAAGGATGGAAACCATTTTATTTAGGTGTTCCTCTCGATGTGGGAGTTCGTCTGGAACATAATGGATACTAAGCGCATTTCTGTTCTTAAATATCTGCGGCGCTTTTTCCAGGTGTTTATCAAACATCGCATCAACCGTAGATTGACGGTCCACTTTATTTGCCCCCTTATTTAATGCATGTAACTTTAGGATAAGGCCAAATTACATTATTTCTACAAGAAATGCCATTATTTCTTATAAATATTGATGCCATCTTAGTAGGTATCTTGATAATACTACAATTATGTGAATTTATCATTCATAGATTTCATTATCTCGCGTTTCCTTGTTATTGTAACAAAATTCTTCCTAAAAGGGGTGATAATAATCCCGGTTTTAATGATCTACGATATGCGAAAAGGCATGCAGAAGAATCCACGAAGAGTCGAGTTTACTAAAGGATTGTACGGTTTCAATTACTCGTGGGATACAAAAAGTGGCAGAAAGCATCAAAGAAAGGAAGGACTACTAGAAATCCTACATAGTTATGACAAAGTTGGTGAAAGTGCCATTCTAATGCAAGACGAGGATTTTGATAAACTGAAAGCATATTTCCAAAGTTATTCAGATGTTATTGTTGCAAGAGCGTTTAAAATCGCTCATGAATTGAGCCTGTACGATATCAATGTAGAACATATAAGGAAGAGTTTTTTAGTTCAGGAAGACAATAAACGATAGTAAACGTTTGGACGCCCTCGTTTTCGCTTGCTCGATGAAAACCTTTCAACTCTTTCTTGCATGATTAGTTTGACTAATGTGTCATAGAGTGTGGTCCTTGGTATACCTGTAACAGCAGAAAGTTCACCCCGAGTCATTGGACCGTCTTGCAATATTTTCAATAGGTATTCCTCGAGTTTAATAGATGGACTAATTAGCCCTCCGCCTAAGTACTCGTAATCACTATCTTGCCTTTGATGTAAATTTCCACTCAAACTACGTTTTTTTTCGTGTTCTTTTAATGGAACCTGTGTCACCATTCATGACCTCCTAAGTTCATAGTTCACTAATGATGAAATGCTGAATTAAGGTATAAAACATAGACGGGCGTCTTTCGAGTGCAGCCAAGTATTTTTTGAAATAAAGGCATTCTAGAATTCTATAACTGAAAAACGGTATGATATAACCAGATAATATAAAATAAAGATGACACAAATACTAAAATTGGTTTTACACTAAGGAAACATAACAAATCAGATAGCTTATATATTAATCCGATATAAATGAGTTTATTTTTATTTAAGGAGCATAATTAATATATTTTTAATTAAAATGATATTTATGAAAATTATTTTGAATAAAACGTGTCAGTTAAGCATAAAAATGGTTTAAGGATGATCTGCAACATGTTAGAACTTATGTTCTAAGGAGAGTGTCCCACCCCATTTTTTCTTATGCAAAGATAATATAACATAACATCTAGTTTGTTAGAACATATGTTCTTATATATTTCAATTACTCTTATCGTTTATTAGATTTTCGATTAGAAGAAGAGGGGTAGGGAGGAGAAAGATTTAATCATTTCCGATAAAAACAGTTATGTAACTAATAAATCGACAAAACTTACCGAATAATTTCTCAAATAAATATAGAATTTCATCGAGAAACAATTCGACAAAAACTAGAAGCATAGATCCCTGATAAAATAAGGTTTTCGTCGGAAAACGAGGTTCTTAATTTCGTCTTATTAAATTTTTACTTATCCATTTTTACGATATGCCTTCTTGCAAGAAGGCCTTCTTTTAAATCATTGCAAATCAATTGGAACATATGTTCTAAATATTCTAATGAAGAAGTTACATTAAGTGAAATAATATGTGATAGAGATTAACAGAGTAAATAAATAATAGAAATTTCAAAAATTAAAAAAGATTAGATTAGCAAATGATTAAGGTAAAATCGTTATTATCTCCATAAGCAAAGCGTTTATACAAGTTAAAATGAAATTGCAATTCTTGGTCTGTTAAGTAGTGAAGGTTTCATTTTTTCCATAGGAAATAAAGGGGTGTGTTCTTTATTGAAAAATAAAAGAAACTATTTAATTTAACAATGATTTGTTAATATGAGACGGATGGCTAAAATAATTTAATTCCCTTATGAGATCTTTAAGGTTATAAAATTGACAAGTTAAGTTAGTGTAAAGCATGTTATGTGAAGTAAACATGATAAAAACTTAAAAAGTCCGGCAGAAGAACGATTACGACACTAAGTAAGAAATTTAATTATGAAGGTAATACCCTGATAACACGACTTTTTTAAAGGTAATACGCCTAATTTTTCTTAACAAGCGTTAACATCTGGGGTATTATGGTTGACAAGGCTTGAAATTAAACTAGATCCTAAAACAGGCAAACCAATGATTGTGGTAGAAGCAGACATACCCATTAAAAAATTAATCGAACAAATTGGAAAGACCGATCTAGCAGGATTAGTTGAACAATTGTACACAGTAGAATCCAAGCAATCAGCAACAGCAACCGTGAGACCTCAAGATGATGTTCTCTCATCCTTTAAAGTGGTGGATAAGATAAAACTCATTTTGAGTAAATTGACAGTTGGTTGGCACACGACAGCAGAGGTTAAGGAAGAATATGAAAGAGAATTCAAAGAGGAAATAGCGCAAGCTACTATTTCGCAAAACATGAAAAGACTTTTGGAGAAAGAGATTCTTGAAAGAAGACCTACTAGAAGGGGAAATAGTTTTGAATACCGTGTAGAAAATCAAGAGAAGTTAAATGAGTCCCTTAATTTACTAGAAGAGTCTGTTTAATCGTTGTTATGTTTTTTTTCAATTTCTTGCCACCTGAACTATCATCTTGAGAAATAAAGTCAATCATCATCATTGTGTAGGTCCTACAGGTGGCCATTTAAAGTGATAACTAATCAAATCAATTTTAGTAATAATTCCTAAAATGTTCCCTTCCTGTTCAACTAATATTGCTGGGTGTCCTTCTTTAATTAACTTATAAACATCCTCTACGTTTGCCTTTGGATCGACGGTAGGTAATTGAACGCCCATCACTTCTTTTACCTTTTTATTAAGAGCTTTTGGAGAATCAATAATTTCACTTACGATTGACGTCTCAACAATAGCACCAATCTGTTTACCTTTGTCAATTACTGGGAGTTGGGATACCGCATTTTCTCTCATAAGTTCGGATGCATGTGCAAGGAGGTCGTCTGGTCCTATTGAAATAACCGTTTGACACATGATATCTTCTGCGGTAGTATCTCTTTGTTCCTTCGTAGATTGCTCTAATGCCTCTAGAATCCTTCTAAGGGTTGAAAGCCGTGGATCAACAGATCCTGACTCAATCCTTGCAATTAAAGATTGGGATACGTTAGCTCGTTGGGCAAGATCTGTTTGTGTAAGACCTAATCGTTTACGCATTCGACGAATGTCTTTTGGGCTAGGCAAATGCATCAATTTTACCACACTAACAAATGCCTTACTTAGATTTCAGAAAAGAAATTCTCCATTACTCCAAGGCATAATCTATGTATATTAGTTTTTCTGCTAGATATCGTTTGTGAAATAACAATAAGTTATTAAACGGCCTTCAAATTGTAGCGAATTTATTTAGTGTAAATGGATGACGATAAGCCCGATAGATAGGTACAAAATGTACTAATAAATATACAGAAAAAATATATATGCCTCTATTTTCTCCTTTTGGATAAGGTGTTTCCTGAATATACCTAAATTTTACCCAAAGTTATAGTAGAAGTATATTTAGAACATTGGACAGACAGAATTAATTGGGGTGATTACTAATGACTCTGTTTATGGCTGTATGTGATGTTGAAGCTGGTTACGATAAACTCGCCTACGAACTTCTATTAAAAAATCTATCAAGAACAGAACATGTAGTACCTTTACTTATTGGGCAAATCTTTGAATCAGCAGATCTAGAAATAATGATTCAAGCAGACGATGTGGATTTGTTAAACGATTATATTTTGCAGAGAATTCGTAGTATAAAAGAGCTTCGAGAAATTATGGTGTATCCTATAACGTCTTTCAAAGGGCTAGCTAAATTCAGTCTCGCAGATTTCAAAGATTCGTATCCGGATCAAGAAAAGGCAGTTGAATTTCCTCTTTTCACAGTTAAACTTGATATTGCACCAACAAAGGATACTGAGGTCTATCAAGAACTATCTAAGACTTCTATGAGTGATACAGTCTTACCAGCATTCCTAGGTTACACTTTCCAACAAGCAGATTTTGATATTGGATTTTATTTCTTTGCAATGGACATTCAAAGCGCATGGGACTTCGTACAAAACATACGCAGTATAGAAGGCGTTTGGGATACTGATATCAGAGTTGTAACTCGTATCAAATCACTTGTTTCCGCACAAGATATGGCCCAACTAATGCAACAACAAAAACTTTGAACCTAAATTTTTTAAGAACTGACATGGCACAGGAGTCTTTTATTAGGGCGGTGGTCGAGCTAGGAGAAGACATCGGTCTCCGGAACCGAAGTAATGCTTCATTAAGGATGGCCTATCATCGGAAAAGGGAATTCCAGACAGGATTCTCGGCGACTCTCGGGTTCAAAACTTTCTTAAGGATATTAAGGAAGGGCAAATCCCGACCGCCCTGCCATTTCTCTTTTCGTAATGAAGAATAAGTAGTATCCAATTTCAGGATAATTAAATCCCTTTACATGAAATTGCGTTTTTAAAAATTAAGATATTTTGATATAAATTATTTAGAAACCAATCATAATCTTTAAATCTGTAAGGCTTGTTTATAGGCTGGTTTACTTTTGACTTCTTAAAGCAAATGCAATTTGGATTAAATACACTTTGAGTTGAAATTTTTGGAGACTGATGTTGCAATAATTGGTGCTGGACCTGCCGGAATGTTTGCGGCATTGGAACTGGCTGAAAAAAGCAATCTCAAGATACTTTTAATAGACATGGGACGTGACATTAAGGAAAGAAGGTGTCCTGTTACCATAACTGGCATCTGTGAAAGATGTAGTCCTTGTTCACAGATGAGTGGTATAGGAGGCGCTGGTACACTCTCTAGTGGGCTTCTTAATTTGCGTCCTGATATCGGCGGGAATCTTGAAGATCTAACCGATAGTCCGGAACTGAGCTGGGATTTAGTGCGATTTGTTGATGATGTATTTGTAAAATATGACGCCCCACAAAACGTGTATACTGCGGATGATGAGCAAGTAAAAGACCTTGCCCGAAAGGCAGCAGCATCTGGAATTCGATTTGTTCCGATACCTCAACGACATATGGGGACTGATAACACTCCTAGAGTTATTGAGAATTTTAAAGATGACTTAATTAAAAAAGGAGTCCACCTTCTGATCAGAAAAAGGGTAACTCAAATCGAACAGGGTAAAATACAATTAAATGATGGATCTGATATCTACTGCAACTATATACTGGCGGCCCCGGGCAGAATTGGCGCTGCTTGGTTGGCAGAGCAGGTCAGAAAATTGAATATTTCTATAAAGCACGGTCCGATTGATATCGGTGTACGTGTTGAAGTGCCTGCTATCGTGATGGATCCTGTTATTGAAGTAAACTATGACCCGAAGTTTCATATTTATTCAAAAACGTACGATGATTTCGTAAGGACATTTTGTACGAATGCCAGAGGATTCGTTGTTCAGGAAGTATACGATTCTACGATTGGTGTCAATGGACATGCAATGCATTCGAAAAAGAGTGATAACACAAACTTTGCGTTTTTAGTTCGTGTTAATCTAACTGAACCTATAGAAGATACCACGGCTTATGGACAGAGTATTGCGGCGATATCAACTACGCTAGGGGGCGGTAAGCCACTTTTGCAAAGACTTGGTGATTTAAAACAATGGCGAAGAAGTACATGGGATAGGATAAGACGCAGCAATGTGAAACCAACTTTGGTAAGCGTGACACCAGGAGATATTGCAATGGCCTTTCCTCATCGAATAGTGACTGACATTTTGGAGGGCCTAGATAAACTAGATAATGTTGTCCCTGGAGTTGCTAGCAGTTCTACACTTCTTTATGCACCAGAAATAAAATTTTATGCAAACATGATTCATGTGGATCAAAAACTCGAAACAGCGGTTCCAAATCTGTTTGTAGCAGGTGATGGTGCGGGATTGTCGGGAGGTATTGTAACCGCTGCCGCTACAGGAATAATTGCAGCCCGTGGAATATTAACTAAAGAGGGAATTGAGGACACATAATCCTCTTAGATTTGTATTTTCAACACATATTCCCTTTATCAATACACGTCCAAGAAGACCCCTCAACTTGTTGGGGGGATGAATTGGACACTCTATCCTTTCTGCGAGCACAGGGATAGGTGCCCATTGGTGTGTTTAATGACGGGGACTCGCAAGTCCCGTCCTCCCAACACCAAGGGAGTAGGTTCTCTTCGCCAAGGTTATCAGTCAGTACTATACGATGATCACTGAGAGTTTCCTCTCTGTTTAAACCACCGTTTACAGAGCAAAGGACTAGAGAAGCATCCTTTGGTGTGTTCTTTAACTC
>JAEOSO010000063.1 GCA_016840315.1 Candidatus Borrarchaeota archaeon
ACTAATAGTTAGGTGTTATTAATAAGCACCACACTCTTATTAGGATAAATGCAATCTCATTTTTTTAATGTCCAACTTTGTCCAAATTTCTTGTAGTTAGTTGCAACTGTCAAAGATCACTTCAGGTGAAACTCTACTTTTAACTCCTCTTTTTTTTAAGGCTTCATTTTAAAATACCCATGAACCGGGTATTCTGGCTATTTCCTAAGCGATTCCGATCCGTTCTATCACTTGCATGAAAAGTAAGTTCGTGCAGATATCTGAGGGCTTTTTATAATTGAAGAGAGAAATAGGAGAATATTGAAATTTTTTACGAAAAGGAGTGAAGGAAAATGGTGGATAGACCTCTTGGAGTAACCATTATTTGCATCCTTTCATGGATCGGAGCTATAGCGTTAATAGCAATCGGTGCTTTATTTGTTTTAGGCGGACTCATTATTTTTCCGCTTTTAGCAGTGATAGGAGCGGTATTTCTCATCATAGGCATAGTATCATTTCTCGTGACCTTTGCACTGTGGAACCTTAAAATGTGGGCTTGGTGGCTGATCGTAATACTTAACGTCCTTTCAATTGTGTCAGGAATCGGATCTGCAGTTGCTTACGGTGATTTTAGTCCTATCTACGGAATAATTATTCCAGTAATCATCGTAATTTATCTATTCACAGTCAGAGATCATTTCAGCTAGAAACCTTCTTTTAATCCCTCTTTTTTCTATTTTCGATCGAATGATTCTAAAGTTTTATTGCTTTGGCGAGATATTCCTTAACTTCTTCGTCGCTAAGGTCATACCACTTTTGATACGCATCTGCAACCGCAAAGACCCAACTTTCGCGAACATTCAGGCAAATAAGTCTATCCACGAGCGGCGCTATCCGTTGGATGGTTCCTGAAGGCGCAGTTGGGATGGCTACAGTAACCATTGAAGAATGCTTTTTTACGAAATTAATCGCTGCTATCATAGTAAAGCCTGAAGCTAAGCCGTCATCTACTAGGATAACTGCTTTATCTTTAAGGTTCGGAAATCCAACTCCAAATAATTGTTGTCGTCTTTTGATCTCTTTAAGTGTCTCTTCAGCAGAATGTTCAATTTCATTCTGCGTTAATCCTAGACGTCTAACCAAGGGCTCATTCAGAAAGATAGTACCATCGGGAGCGACGCTCCCAAAACCAGCTTCTGGATTGCTAGGAATTTTGATTTTTCTTAAAATAATCAGATTTAGAGGGATGTGAATTGCTTTCGAGATTACATAACCAACTGGAACTCCACCCGCAGGGATGGCTAAAAGTATCGCATCTTCATTAGCGTAATCTTCAAGTCTTTCTGCAAGTAATTGACCAGCATGTTCTCGATCCCGGAATACGCGAGTTTTATTTCTAAGGGAACGATCTTCGATTACATTTGAATTAAACGAAGACATTTTGCGCCTCCTTTAGTTAAAAGATATCTTTCTAGTATGTCTCACTAATTAGAACGCAACATCGAAATCATCAAAACCAGTTGGCTCCTCCCATTTTACCTCAACATTTGTAACGATAGCTGCCGGAGGTCCTTCATGACAAAACTTAATCATTTCTTCAACTTGCTTTCTAGAACCTTCAAAGACTGCCTCAACGTAATCTGGATTATACACATTTTTTACCCATCCAGTCACGCCAAGTTTTTTTGCAACTCGACGCGTTGTTGCCCTAAAAAAAATTCCGTGGACTCTTCCCGAAACCCAAACATGAGCTCTTACGGACATCATAGACCCCTCTTAATTAGCTACAATTTCATGTAAACTTCAGTGAAAATCATTAAGTGCTCACCACTTATAAGAAATCATTAGCGAATAGGCATTAATCTTTTGGTGAATTGACTTTGGTTAACATATGTACCAAATTTTATTAATAAGGGGGAAAATATGAATATTATAATGACTGGGGGATTTTTTCATGGTTATAAGAGTAGTTTCTTATGGTCTTGGGAGCATAGGGCGTGAAATTGTTAGGCTTCTTCTGAAAAGAGGAGGGGAAAAACGCCTTGTTGGAGCTTGTGACATTAATGAGGCAATAGCAGGCAAAGACATTGGCGAGGTCTTAGGGATCAATAACCTGGGTGTAACTGTTTCTAAAGATCCTAGTCTAGTTATACAAGAAGGAAATGCAGACATTGCGTTACATTGTACAACCTCCAGTTTAGTTGATGTGAAACCTCAGATACTTCAATGTGTTCAAGCTAAAATGAACGTAATTTCAACTTGTGAAGAGTTAGCTTACCCAATTGGATTTAATGCACGGATCGCAGAAGAGATAGATAGCGAAGCAAAACGATTTGGAGTCACGGTACTGGGTACAGGCGTAAATCCAGGTTTCGTGATGGATATGCTTCCAGTCGTATTAACAACTGCATGTAAAACTGTCAATCGTGTGGAAGTAACGAGAATAGTGAATGCATCTCTTCGCCGCGAGTCACTTCAAAGAAAGATAGGCACTGGGCTTACGGTGGAGGAATTTCAACAAAAAGTCGAGGAAAAGAAATTAGGTCATGCAGGGCTTCTTGAATCATTAGTGATGATTGCAGATACGCTTGGCTGGGATTTAGTTATAAATGAGACAATTGAACCAGTAATCGCAGAAAAGTCATTAAAAACCGATTACTTTGAAATTGAGCCAGGCAAAGTCGCTGGTATTTTTCAAATCGCAACAGGATCCAAAGATGGAGCGCCTTTAATAAAATTAGTGCTCCGAATGGAGATTGATTCGCCAGAACAATATGACAGGACACAAATCCGTGGAGAACCAGATATCGACATGAAAATTCAGAATGGGTTATTTGGAGACGATGCGACTATTGCAATAACTGTAAACTTGATCGATGCCGTAATGGATGCTAAGCCGGGTTTTCTTACTATGAAAGATCTTCCGTTTCTCCCACATCTCACCTAACAAAATAAGCTAAGATAGTCTATACAAGATTTGAAAGTTCATCTTTTAGTTCTTTCAACTTTGAGATGTCAGTTATCGTTATAATTCCTTTTTTATCTTCAACTAATTCTTCTGCCTTCAAATACTTGATTGCTCTATACTTATCTCCTCCCCTCCCTCTAACCAAATCTTTTTTCTTGATTTTTTCCTCTTTTGATTCCAGAATTGCTTTGGTAACGCGTAATACTTCTCTTATTAGTCTTTTGAATACTCCCGACACTGCCATGATTTCAAGTTCCTTAGCTTCCGATCTAGCTAATATTTTTTCCGTAGTGTAATCCGGATATTCAAAAGTAATCTTCACAGCCTTTTCCTCTAGCGACATGAACTTTAACCGCCTGTTTGAGTTTGTCCCCAGTTTGAGTTGACCGCCCCCCTCCAGGAATCAATCATCGGACAGTAGAGGCGTAATAAATTATGGACAGTAGATAATCATTAGGGCTGATGACTTTTGTTATGATACTTTTTATGTTTTGTTGCGCGCGTTTTAAAGAGTATAAATGTGTGTGCTTAAAATTAAATTAGAATTTCAATCTTAAAGGAAAATCATTAAAAAGCATTTTAAGTTGTTTTTCTTAATTTATCAGTTTTTTAATATCTTTTTCTCGTTATAAATGTTAAATTGTGCTTTATTATTCGTTTTAAAATCAATAGATTCTTTTTTCGTTAATGATCAGAAACGTTTATAAATGGCGCATTAGTGCAACATGCTAAAAGCGAATTTTCGCAGGGATGGGTAGTATGAAGAACCCAGGAGATCGCACTCGAACTAGATAATTTCGATACTTCTTTTAACACATTTTCTTCCAGTTCAGGGTATAGAACCTATTTTTCTCTGTGCATAAAGACTCTAGCGTATAAAGAACTTGTTTTATTCACGCTTAAGGAAGATTTGCAGTTTTATGTTGCTGAATTTACAAAAACAGGAGGTTAAGATATTGAAAGATGTTGAAAAAGTGATTTTAGCTTACAGTGGAGGGCTTGATACCTCCGTGTGTGTAAAGTGGTTAGAAGAAAAATATAACGCAAATGTAGTAACAGTCATAATTGATGTAGGACAGCCAAAGGATTTTAAAGCAGTTGAGGAGAGAGCTTATAATTTAGGAGTAGAAAAGCATTATCAAATTGACGGAAAACAGGAATTTTTCGACAATTATATCACACCAGCTATTAAGGCTAATGCACTCTATCAGGGGAAATACCCATTAGACGCCGCGCTTTCTCGACCGCTCATAGCATCAAAGCTTGTGGAGATTGCAAAAGAAGAAGATGCTGACTCCGTAGCGCATGGATGCACTGGAAAGGGAAACGATCAGGTTCGGATAGACATCTGTACTACAGCCTTGAATCCTAAACTCAAAATCATAGCACCCGTGCGTGAATGGGACTTAGATCGCCCAGCTGAGATTGACTATGCTAAGAAACACGGAATCCCAACGGATGCGCATAGCGTTTATTCAATCGATGAAAATATGTTCGGTCGCTCTATTGAGTGCGGAATTCTAGAATATCCTGATGAGGAACCACCAGAGGATATCTTTAAACTAACCACTGACCCAACCAAAGCCCCAGATGACCCCGAATATGTAACAATTGGTTTTAAAAAAGGTGCACCAGTTTCCCTTAACGATCAGAAAATGAATGGTGTAGAATTGATTAGTAAACTGAATGAAATAGGTGGTCAGCATGGTGTTGGCCGCATTGATCACATAGAAGACAGGCTTGTAGGTATCAAATCAAGAGAAATATATGAATGCCCTGCCGCAATGATCCTATTAGAAGCACACGCAGATCTTGAGAAAATGGTGCTCACACGTCACGAGAATTACTTCAAACCAATAATCGATCAAAAATGGACTGAACTTGTATATACCGGCCTTTGGATGGATCCACTAAAAGAAGATCTTGAAGCGTTCATTAATAATACACAGGGTCGTGTAACTGGCGCAGTGAAGTTAAAACTCTACAAAGGAAATCAAATAGTAGTTGGAAGGACATCACCAAACTCGCTCTATGATTATAACCTTGCTACGTATGAGGAGATATCTACTTTTGACCAAAAGAAGTCAGTAAACTTCATTCAACTTTGGGGACTGCCAACGGTTGTCGCAAGAAATAAAAAGAAGGAATAGCTAATACATAAAAAATAGCAGGTGTCTACATGGACGATTCATCAGTCGATCTTCTAAGACATAAACGATTGGGAAAACAACCAAAAGACATCGCTGATTTTTCCTCATCTATTGAAAGTCAAGAACCCCGCCCTGAAGGGACGGGGCTTGGGATGGTGGTACTAACGCAAGTCTTGACTAGACTCAGTTTCAACACCATGTTGTTGGGACTACCCGTATCGGGCTATAAGAACGTTGGGATGCATATCCTAGTCCCAACCACTTCGGTAGAACCACTTAATACCACTCTCACAAAATTTTGGTGGGATATGCCTGATATGGCTTGTCGAAGGGTGCTCAACTCGTACACAGGAGGATTATATCATGTCGCTGTGTAATAACCGAGTACCGGTAGTAGGAAACGATGATAACCCGCGAATGCCGACCAAAGCCTCACGTGCTAGGCGCTGGATGGCACAGGGAAAAGCGGTAGCTAAATGGAGTAATTTAGGGATATTTTACATACAGCTTATTCAAGATGCGGGCTGCCACACACAGGATATCGGGCTGGGGCTTGACCCTGGCTCTAAATACGATGGGATCGCCATTGTATCCAAAAAGGAAGTGCTCCTAACGGCTATGACCGAACTGCCACAAGGCATTACTAAAAAACTGCAACAACGCAGCAACCAGCGCAGAAATCGACGGTGTAGAAACTGCCGGAGAAGAGAATGCCGCTTTAATAACCGCAGACGTGCCGAAGACTGGTTGGCACCCAGCCAGCAGTCAAAAGTGGAGTTCAAACTTACTATTATCGCGGGTTTACGTAATCTGTACCCCATCAACAAATGTGTGGTCGAAGATGTGTGCTTTAACCATTACCAGAAACGCTGGGGTAAGTATTTCTCTACCGTAGAAATCGGTAAGACGTTACTCTATGAAACGCTGTTTGAATGGTTCGGTCAGCTAAAACTGGTGAGCGGTGTGGACACCGCACAATTACGTGCCAAATACGGTATACATAAATGTACCGACAAGAGAAAGCGAGTGGTAGAATCTCATGCCATAGATGCGTTGTTAATAATCGACAACGAATTAAATCTCACACATATAGAAATACCGTCGTTTTACGTGTGGAAGCGCTATCAATACCGCAGGAGACAACTGCACAAATTTCAATTCGCCAAAGGCGGAATACGTAGACGAGAAGGCGGTAGCAACAGCTTGAACGGCTTCAAAAAAGGCGACATAGTCTTGTATCGAAACCGATTGGCACGAGTGGGAGGCTATATGAATGATAAAATCTCACTCCACACCGTTGGCTTAAAAAACAAACGCTTTACGCAACACGCAGAGCCGAAAGAATGTATCCGATTATATACTCAAAAAATAATGTACGCCGCAATTCCTCCCGCCCGCTAAAGCTGGGGGGCTTCCTTGCGGAGGTCATGTGAGAAAGTGTAACCGTAAACTGCACCGAGGAGCACGGTCGCAGATACGCAACACGGCACCACGCTACCTACACGGCTTTCAGCGGTACGACAAGATGCTGTGGAAAGGAAAATCAGGAAAGGAAAAAGGAATCGAATGTTTCATCTGGGGACGAAGAAAATCAGGCTACTTCGCCCTGAGAACATTAGACGGCAGCAAAATTCATGATTCCGCCCATTATACTCACTTAAAACTACTGTAATCTGCAAAAACCTTCTTAATAGAACGTATAGATTAATTGTAATCAAATACCGAATTCCGCTCCGTCCTCTCTGAAGGACGGAATCTCCTTCGGTGGTTTAAAATGAACGTTGAAACTAAGGCCATAGAACTAATCGGTGAAGACTATCCTCTCGAGTAACCATTCTGAGTGTGTATTTTGTAGTATGAATTCTTCCTCCAAAGTCATTAATAATATCAACTTTGGAACATCATGTTAGTAAAAGGTAATATTATTGTTGGCACGAAGTGTAGAATGGCTCCCTTATTCGTACAGGCTGAAACCAGCAGCCATATTATTATAATATAATGCCTTTTCCCATATCGTAAGGGCATCATTTTCTACAAGCAGTATCTTGCCTCAGAAAAAAATGCATCTGTTCCAGAATTAATAAAAACAAAAACTGCTACTGTTTTGGGAGATCTTATGACGTGTTTTCCCTGATAAAAGCGCTTAAATACTAACTAGTAATATAGCTGTTATGCCAAATATCTACTAAACAGCTATAAAAAGGATGGAAGAAAAATAATGATACGGAAAGGGAGATTTGCTTCGGAGTTAAATGAAAAAGTTGCAAAGTTTACCTCTTCGATTGAAGAGGACATTCGACTATTTGATGCAGATATTTCGTTGAATAAAGCTCATGTAAAGATGTTGTATGAAAGGGAGATCATAACAAAGAATGAATATTCAGTTTTGTTAGAGGGATTGAATAAAATCATGGAAGAAGGTGTTGAGTGTTTTGATCTGGATCCCAGCTTGGAAGATATTCACATGGCAATAGAGAAAAAATTGACACAGATTGTTGGAGAAATAGGGAAGAAATTACATACCGCAAAGAGCAGAAACGATCAAGTAGCAACTGATTTAAGAATAGTTCTTAGACACGAAGTGAAGGAAATAAGTCATCGAATTGATTCTTTTCAGAAAATGCTTTTAGAAAAAAGTAAAAACCATGTCAAATCAGTGATGATAGGTTACACCCATCTACAACAAGCGCAAGTTACCACTCTTGCTCACTATCTATTATCATATGTTTCTATGATGGACAGAGATAAAGAGAGGCTAGAAGGTACGCAAAAAAGAATTAACCTGTCGCCACTGGGCGCATGTGCATTTAATACAACGTCCTATAATATTAGTCGGGAGCAGACCGCTGAAGAATTGGGTTTTGAAGGAGTTCTTGAAAACTCAATTGACGCGGTGTCGTCAAGAGACTTTATACTTGAAGTTTTAGCAAATATATCTATTTTATGTGTGAATCTTTCTCGCTTGGTTCAAGACCTAATACTATGGAATACACAAGAGTTCGATTATATTGAATTACCAGATGAATACTGTTCTACAAGCAGCATCATGCCTCAGAAAAAAAATCCTGATGTTTTAGAATTGATAAGAGCAAAAATATCCTCAGTACTGGGAGGTATGTTTTCTGGTTTTTCGATTCTTAACAGTTTGTCGCAAACATATAATCGCGATTTGCAAGAGATGACAGTCCATATGTGGAAAGGATGTGATATAACAAAAGAAATTATAGAGATTTTGTATGAAATAGTGGATAACTCTCATTTTAAGTTGGAAAATATGTATGGTAAAGCCAAGAATAGTTTTGTCTTTGCAACTGACTTAGCGGATTTTTTAGTTAGAAAAAAAGGGATTCCTTTTAGAGAGGCGCACAGTTTGGTAGGATCATTAGTTAGAGAAATGATTGATGAAAATATGATAGTTGATGCAGAAAAGATATACAATATTCTAAAGCGGAAAGCAGATGTTATCATTTCAAAAGACGAAATTACTGAAATTTTAGATCCACATCAATCAATTGAGTCTAAGGATGTTTTGGGCGGTCCCGCGCCTAATCAAACGAGCACATACATAAAAAAAAGGAAAGAACGTTGATGACGTGTCTTTCCATGATTAAGGCTCTTCCCTTTTTGGTTTTGAATTTTATCGTCCTCTGCCTGTCATCCTTATCCGTCATCTGAGGCGTGAGACGATGATGGCTCAAAACGGAAAAATGATGCCTTTAAACGGAAACACGATTGCTTTATTTCCATTTATTTCCATAGAGTTCTACATTTTTATATACTGTTTCAATAGGCGCTCCGAACAATTTCTTTTTTAATTTGTGAGATTATGCATCTAAGTAATAATAGATCTTATTGCATATATCTCATTAAGAATTGCCCATGTTTGCCCATTCGCTAAAAAGTATAATAATTTCTACAAAAAATAATTGGCAGTTATTTTAATCGATAAGAATCCATCACACTTTTATCATAGTTATTTTCAATATATCATGATGTATGGAGGTTTAATACCATGGGTCGACTAGAAAAAGCGAGGATGATGCTTGAGAAAGTCGGACTGCCTGGACGTGATGAATTAGTACCGAGTACAAAAACTTTCCCTGATGGAGCACATTATCGCATGGAAATTTCTGGCGTAGAACGTCCCTCAACAATAGAAGCTCTGATCGATGAAAGCGACAAACGCAATATGCCTATTCATAGGCTCATCAGTGTCGTGATGGGAGCTACACTATTGGATGACAAGGAATTGAAAGATTTTGCTCAAATGGCAGCAGATGCGAGAATGGAAGTCATTTTGACACCTGGACCAAGAGCAATATGGGACATCGGTCGCCAAATTGCCACACCAGAAGGAGCTTTAAGCGGACTTAGATTTCGCGGCGCAGAAGGAATGGCTCATTATTTAGCTGATGTTTTGAGAGCCATAGATCTAGGATTTAAAGGATTTTTATGCATTGATGAAGGCATGATGATGACCTTGAATAAATTAAAAGAACTTGGTGAGATCCCCAAGGATATTGTTTTCAAAGTGAGTATCTTTGCAGGGCACGCCTCTCCTGCTGGCGCTAAGTTGCTTGAAAGCCTTGGTGCGACGACATTTAACCCGACTGGCGATTTAGATCTCCCCAAATTATGTAGCCTCAGAAAAGCCGTAGATTTTCCAATAGATCTTCATGTCATGCTCTTCAAGAGCATGGGTAGTTTCAATAGGTTATACGAGACTCCGGATATGGCGAAATACTGCTCTCCGGTCTATTATAAAATTGAGCCAGGCGAAAGTGTAGGCGGCTTATACGCACCGTGGGTTAGTCCTGATCTCTTGGCATTCTTTGCACGGGAAAAAGTAAAGTATTGTGAATTTATTCACAACTTGATACAAGATACATACCCTGAGCTGAAGATGAGTGGAAGAGGACCATCAGATTTAGCCATTCCACAACCATAAGAGAAAGTCTGAGTTCTAGACTTCTCTTTTTATACATTTTTTCTG
>JAEOSO010000136.1 GCA_016840315.1 Candidatus Borrarchaeota archaeon
CCGCCAACAGCACCACCCACGGAAACTCCAGTAGCCCCACCAACCACTGCACCTCCACCGCCAACAGCACCACCCACGGAAACTCCAGTAGCCCCACCAACCACTGCACCTCCACCGCCAACTGAAGAAGGACTCGTTGATACTGGAATGGCAACAGTTGCATCACTAAGATCAGAAATGTTAAATGAGCTAAGAAGACTCAAGAAGTATATGCAGAAACCACCTGCGTAAACTGCGCCACCCCTTACGGAAAGGGACTTACCGCCGAATAAGTTAAATTTAATTCTCATTTTTTAGATTTTTTAAAAAAATGTTTGCCGAAAGCGAGCGTCTACTACTTTACTTTGCTTAATTCACAATTATATTTTTGTTAGAATCTTTACACCTTTTTCTGATCCTACATAGACAAGATCCACCATATTGACAAACAATCCGTTCTCAATTACGCCCGGAATATTGTTTAGTTGTTTTTCCATTTCGCTGTAATTTGTGATTTCTAGATGGTGTAAATCCACAATGAAATTTCCATTATCGGTTACAATTGGTCCAAGTTTCTTGGCACTCATTCGCAATTGGGGTTTTCCAAAATCCTGAAGTCGGTGAATTACTGGGGTTATTGCGAAAGGAAGAACTTCAAAGGGAAGGTGGGACTTTTCTCCTAATTTCTTAACAAGCTTGCTCTCGTCGACTAAAATCATAAAAAGTCTAGCAGCGCTTCCAACTATTTTTTCTCGGGTTAGCGCAGCACCCCCTCCTTTGACTAAGTTTAAGTTGGGATCTACTTCATCTGCTCCATCAATAGCTAGATCTAAAGATGGATGCTCATCGAGAGTAGTTAAAGGAATGTTTGAAGAGATACACAACTGTGCGGTGTCGTAAGATGTTGGTACAGCCATAATAGCCATGTCCTCGTTTTTAATTCTCTGTCCAACCAATTTTATAACATGCATAACAGTTGAGCCACTACCCATTCCAAGGATCATTCCATCTTTGATTTGTTCAAGCGCAGCTTCCGCCGACATCTTTTTTAACGCTTCCCGATCCATATAGCATTCCCTCTATACGATTAAACTATTATTGTAGATTTCCATCGAAGATAGATATTCATTGGAAGGATTTAATATTTTGTTGCAGAAATCCTTTTGCCTTCATGTAAGGTTCTAATAAGTCGTTTCCCATCCTTCGATGTCTTTCGTATTCTACAAACTCCTTTCGCTCCTATTTTAGCTGTTAACAGTTGTTTTCCATTCACGTAAAGTTTCAACATCCCATTTGCGTGTTCTGTTGAAGTCCTAAGCATAACGAATTTTTTCTTAACGCTTATCTCTAAAGGAATTTTTTCTTCTGCTATATCTTCTGCCTCACGAACATCTATTCGAATACCTAATTGTTGTTCAATTTCTTTAATTTTTTCACCATTCTTTCCGATTATTTGGGGTACATATTCTTTGTTTGTTCGTACTATAATTCTGCTTTCTGAAAGCGGTTCTATTTCGAGAGGGGCATAGGGTACATATCGTTCAAATACTGAAAGAATGGTGTCCCGTTGTTCTTCAGATATTTTGGGGGCTACTTTCTTTTTCTCTGTGGAACTGATAGGAATCACCACAACTTGCTCACCAAAGGTGTAAAGTTCATACAGCAGTTTATCTGTATCAAAATCTCTTATTTCTATTATTGGTCTAGCAAGATCGGCTTCGAACATTCCGCTTGGAACTTTAACAACCATTTTTAAGTAATATACGCATTCTATTTGACCTGAATCCATGTATATTACGGTATCTACTATTTGTGGGATGATTCCCAGCTCGATGCGACCAATAAGGCGTTGAATTGCATCAACAGGACGACTCGTATGGACGACTCCAAGCATTCCCACTCCAGCCATTCGAAAATCTGCGAAGACTCGAAAGTCAACTGTACGTCTCATTTCATCGAATGCAACAAAATCTGGCCTTATAAGAAGAAGTAATTCAGCAGCTTTTTCAAAATCACCCCCCAATGGCGCGTATTGGGTGATTGTCGGTCCAACTTGAAGATCACGTGGCCTCTCAAGAGTTGCCACATTTTGTTTTTCTGCAAATAAATTTGCTATTGCTTGAACAAAAGTTGATTTACCAGATCCAGGTCGTCCCGCTATAATAATTCCTTCTGCTTGCTCTTCAATTCGCCGTCTAAGTCTTTCTGAAAGTTCATAATCGTCGAGGATTTTAGTCACGATAGGGCGAACTAGTGTAACCTCAGATTTATCAGAAAATGGTGGATGTGTAATGACGATTCGATATTCTTTCACTTGTAATACTGTAGCTCCTGGCTCCTCTACCTCTACGAAGGAATTGCTTTCAGTTTTAGCTCTCTCAATTAAATCAGTAGCAATATTCTGCAATTCACTGCGCTTCATTGGACGCTCATCAATTTGTTCGAGATACCATTTGCCAGGCGTGCCTCTTTTCGCCATAGGAGGTACTCCTTCACGCAGATGCACAGACATAGTATCTGAAGTGAAAAAATCCTGAACATCTACTGCACATATTTCTTTCCTTGGATGGACGTATTCAGTACGAATTCCCTCAATTTCTGCAACAAGTGCTTGGACTTTATCGGAAGTTACCAAAGTCGCATTATATTCTTTGGCCGTTTGCCGGATCAGTTCGTCTAGTTCTCCTCCTGTAGCTAGTTTAATTTGTTCTAGGCCAGGCCGCTCTCCAATGATCTTAATGTCGAATTCACTATAAGTAGTTATTTCCTTTAATTTTTTTATTTCGTTTAATCCTACATAGCCTATTGCCTTTCCAAGATTAGCCTGATATTCGAGTTCACTAAGCACTACACGAGGAATTAAAATTTCAGTAGGATCGGTATATTCTCTATCTGCTAATACCCCGCTAATTATGACTGAAGTGTCAGGAACAATTCTATTTATCTCTTGAGAGGATTCATCGAGAGTCAAAGATCTCACCTTAATTCTATCACTATTTTTTCTGATAAGGTCAAACAGAAAATAAAGGTACAGTATCGTATTTTCTCAAAAACTT
>JAEOSO010000137.1 GCA_016840315.1 Candidatus Borrarchaeota archaeon
ATACAGATATTTCTTGAAAATTTTAATGTGAAATCGGATTAAGTATCCGGAGGGAATGAAATCGCAGAAGATATTGTACTAGTTGATGTTCAAGCTCCTGAGATTGATGAAAACAAACTCAGTGAATGGATATCGAACTCGAGCGGAAAAGGCCCAAGAGGCTGTGAAATTGATTCGAGGTGGCTATGGCTTGACTACCGTTGGGATAGTTACCGGCTAGTGACTGACTGTAACCTTATACATTACAGCCGCAAGATCATCCAAAAACAGTTGTTCTCCATGAAAAGTGAAAAATACTGATAAAATAAAGGTTTACAAAAAAATATTAATAAGAGTATAAAATATCTGTAACATTTTTTGCAATATACGTCTAAACTTACATCGCGAGTAAATAAGGGCTCCAAGTTCGACCAAATAATGAACCATATTTGGAGATTTAGCAAAATGGGAAATAAAACATATATTTGGCTCCTCGTGGGAATCAGCCTGCTTGTACTTACATTAGCCGTCTCAGACCTTTTTGATAGCCACACCAATATCAAAAATCCACCCGTGATAAAGCGATCCATACCCAAAAACTCCCTCCCTAACATATTTATTATGGAAACACCCAGAACCAACAAAACAGATTTTAGTTTATGGAAAGAGATCCTACCGATAATTAAAGATGTTACTTGGAACAAGACGGGACGTAACCATGAACAAAAGTTCTACGATGGATTATTCAATGGAGCATATAAACGAAAACCAGATGATATACTCGTTTTGTTTTTTTCACTCGATACAGAAGCTCGCATTCCTCCTAAATACGAGGACCTATTACCAAAGCCTTGGTCAGAGATTGAAATTTCTCTAATGCAAGGCGAAATGGTAGAACTTGAGGGTAAGGCACGTGATTTGAACGTTATCGTTTTAGCGGCTCCAACAAGAAGCCAGCTCAAGCCACTCATTCGACAATCCAAGTTGCTAAAAGCTTTAAGTGGGCTAGACGAAACATCATATAGTCTGCTTGTGGCGCCTTCAGGGCGGGTAAAGGGGCCAGTTATATATACCGTAATCATTTCTGAAGAGAATTGGCGTAAGGCCAAGGTGAGCTGTCAAATGGAAACCGAGGGTGTTTTGTCATTGTCGATGAATAACAATGGAGCACCACGCGTTCCAGATGGTCATGCATCATTTGTGCATAATCTAACGGCTGTAGATTCAGAAGGAAATGCGTTACCAATAAAGAATTTTGGAGATGCTCTGTGGAAAGTTCAGCCCAAAGAAAATCAACTGATAACTCTAAGCTATGAAGTGTTATTAGAACACGATAAATCTGATTTGCCCTGGGGTCGTGACGAAGCGCCTTATGTAACAGAAGATGGAGCTTTCTGGACTGGGCGGGCTTTGTTTATAAAAACCGACATGAGTGATATTACTGTGCGTTTCAATCTTCCTGAAGGTTGGCATGTGACGACCCCCTGGCAGCCCGTTGCGAATCAGCCTTCCACTTTCTTATTGGAGGATGAGGAGGACCTAACCGAATCTTTTCTTTTTGCAGGCACACATATTGAAGAGCAAGCAAAGGTTGGTGATACTGAAATAATGCTAGCTGTTGGCAACAGAATGCAGAAATCAAAAGATCTTATCCAAGAAGCTGTGCAAAAGTTTTTAAATGAATATGGAGAAATATTTGGAAGCTCACCGAAAATACGAACCTTGATTGTAGTAAATCATCAAGACCGGAGAGGTTCGTTTGATGGTGGAGTTTTTGGCAGGAGCATCAGCGTACTAATGGGATATGAGCCCACAGAGAACAATACACAACGCTGGGCACCTTTTATCGCTCACGAAGTATTTCATTTATGGAATGGGCAGATAATTAAGCATTCTGGCCAGGAAAACTGGTTCAGTGAGGGCTTTACCGACTACTATGCAATGGTCATTTGTGCACGTACAGGTATGATTGACGAGCAAGAGTTTATCCAGCGTCTAAAGCAAGCGTGCAGACAGTACCTTTCTAAGTTTGGGCAGACTCCCATTCGTAAGGCCCGGGAATATGCATTGCAGTATGCCGGCGGATCATTAGTAGCTGCAAGTTTGGATATTCAAATCAGGAATTTAACAAACAACACAAAAAGCCTCGACGATCTGATGCAACAAATGTACCTGGAATTTGGCAGAACCAGTAAAAAATATGCCTTAGAGGATGTGATAAGGCTTGTCAATAATATCACAGAAAAAGACCACACAGGTTTCTTTGAGCAATATGTCAGCGGAACCAATGAATTACCGATTGTTGAATATTTAAGCTATATTGGCTTGGAATTAAAAAAGAAAGTCACGGAAGAACTGCCGGAACAAGCTTATGTTGTTCACAAGATGCTGCGTATTCAATCACTAATGCATTCAGGATTAGTAATTCGACGGTCTCAGGAAGCCGGCTATCAGGATGAGGATCGTCTTATAGTTATCGCCGGAACACCTGTTAACAATATCAATGATGTGCAGACGCTGGCTGGAAGCCTGAGATGTGGAGAAAAAGTTTCAGTAGGTCTATTAAGGGATGGAAAACAGATCACGCTGGAAATAACCGTGGGCGGTGATCAAGACAATATCCCATTAGAGCGAAAAGTCGAAATAAGCTTAGAGAAGACGGCCCGCTTGAATAATTCACAAAAGACTATTTTGTCAGGTATTACAAGATAGAAAAACCTTGCTCCCCCATGACTATGTAGTGCGTTTTGTTTCTTCCTGAGTGGGTCTACAGCACCAACACCTCGATTTTTTATATGGACAAAACATTCTATCAGAAGTGTAGTGACGTTTCAAATATTAGTATGTGATATATAGCTTCACATTGAGATGTAAAAAATCCAAGAATTCTTCGAAAAGTCGCTTCTTTCAGGAGCTGAAAAACACCCTCATTTTCAGGTGACATTATGATTCCATTCCGTTACCACGAATGTTGCTTTTGCCT
>JAEOSO010000009.1 GCA_016840315.1 Candidatus Borrarchaeota archaeon
CTTGTTCTTTACCTGATAACCCACATGCTACGGCAGTCACCAAGCGCTTCAAACCGAGGTCGATGCCCGTCAGCGACTTCAACATAGGCATAACTTCTTTTTCTATGACGATGTGCACTTCGTAGCGTTCCAATCTGTAATTTTTGACCAGTTGAAAAGACTTAACTCGCCATTCCTTGTCGTGGAGATGTTTCGCGGCAAACGGGTGCATATACAGCGGCAGATGTAATTTCTCGCCTTTTTTGAGGGTAGAAATTCTCGCCCAGAGAGGAAACTCCTTTGTGGTATGGGAGGGTGCGATGTCGCCTACACGGTAGTCGAACATGATGGGCACCTTCCCCCTGATAGTCGGTGGCGAGGGTTGCCTCTTCTTCCAGCGATACAGTTTGTGCTGTAACTTGCGCAACCGTTTCCTATCCTTAACGGTGTTTTTCCTGGCGAGGCGTTCTTTACAGGTGGCGATGGACTTTTCCAGAAGCGTAACGTCCCGTTGCCAGTCACGGTACAGTTGCCGATAGGATTTGAACATCCAGAGGGCTTTATCGCGACAGCTTTGTGCGAAAGCCGAAGACAACCCCGTAAGGTGTTCTATGTCTTTTCGGTATTTCTCCGCCTCTTTAGCAGTCGTTATGTTTTCAGCGATGATTTTCTCAAGAAACAGTTGCACCCCGTACGTGATCCGTGCGGTAAGTTTGTCGAGGAACTTCACTTTTGTTCTGGTGATCCGATTATCAACGGGAAGCACCAGCGTCTTGCACACTGTTAATGGTTTGGCCAGTTGAAGTTCCATGCCCATCCTCCACCACACTCTAAGGAATTAGAGGCTGCAGGGGTTTAAAAACTTTTCTCTCACGAGAAAAGGACGGCGATTCATCCCCTCCCTTTCGGAAGGGGTCTTCTCGTCGTTATCAAATAAATGACGATAGGGTTGATGAAATAAACCGCAATTTAAGTTTTACTTTTCAGTTGAACTTGTCCACTAACTCGGGTACGAGGGAAAAAGATGTGTAGGAGAGGGCGTCTAACAGTTGTTAATTTTATAGCCAAATATACCAACTGTGGTCAAATCTTCCGTTATCAAAGGGTTGTCAACTGTTGTTAATTGTATGGACAACTATTGCCACTTGTAGTCAAATCTTGCGTTGTCAAAGGTACTTCAACGCTTCACCTTTATTTAATCTTTCGATGATATAAATAGTAACTGTTATGATGACACGGGACCCAGGTGTGGTAACATAACATGACGGCTATGACACAGGTATATCCTCTCAAACTCCCGCAGGACACTACTTTGCGGGAACGCTACAACTATAATATTTTTAGCAACAACTATATATATTTAAACACCTATTATTCGCTAACAGATGTGAGATCATTGTCAGTTGAACATAGATCATTTTTTATTCGCTTAAGAAAGGAGGAATTGTTTTGCCCCGTCAACATGCATCCAAGAGAATGAGTAAGCAGATTAGTAGGTTTAAATATCCCATCAAAGAATCTCCGAAGGGCTTCCTTGAACGATTATTTGTATTCCGCCCAATATTCTATAGCTCAAAAGTGTCATGGCTTTTCCATATCACGATGATTGTGGGTATAGGAGGATGTTTGGGTATGGATCTTCTCTTTGCACTAACGGGATTTGACCATGCGGTTCTAGAACCCGCGGGGCTTGCTTACCCGTTTCGGTTCTTCCATAAATGGGCTATGTTAGCATTTATCCCAGTTTTTGGGCTCTATTACCTCTTATTAGTATTCAACCAACAGCTACGAGAAGGGTTAGAACGAATTGATTTTGTCGATTTCGCAATCCTACTAGCTTTTGTAATCTATGGAGTCTCTTATTCATGGGGTCTTGGTCTTTGGGGCACTTATGTCAGAGACTTTGGTGTACCTGAGAATATCAGTGACTATACATTCCATATCGTCATCCCAGACTCTCCAATCCATGCCCTGTTATTCTATGTCTGGGTGATCGTCTCACTATTTGGAGGAGGTGTTCTGAGGAAGGCATTAGCAAATATAATCCTTCAAATTTCACGCTTAGATGTTTTTCCATTTCTAAAAAAGAGGCATTCACCCAGTATACCCGAAACGACTTCATCTCGTAGTCAATTCTATTCGAAAAATTTTGGGATTAATCGACTCGCGAATCTATTCGCCTGTGGGAAGTGTGGTAACTGTAATGACGTCTGTCCAGTCTATCAATACCACGAAGACGAAGTTGTAGCGCCCCGCACACGCATTAGAGCCCTTCGAAAAGTCGTTATGTCTCAAAAAAGTCTTCGAGCAAGAATTTTGCGTCATCGCAAACCTCCCCAGACCGTATTAGAAGAAATGAAACAGGGAGTCTTCATGGAATGCACCGCTTGCGGGCGGTGCGCAACTGTTTGTCCCAGTGGAATCGATTTACCAGATCTGTGGCTTGAAGCACGCCATTCGCTTCAAAAAAGTGAGTTAGCACCCCTTGAGACCAGTACAACCAAAGAAGCGATTATCGAAGAAAAAAATATATACACCATGGACAATGAAGACCGGGGAATGTTTTTCGAATTCCCTGATGAAGAACACGCCGATATCGCCTATTTCATGGGCTGTCTCACTTCATTTTCCGGTAAACTAGAGGACACAGGACAAGCAGTTGGAGATATTTTAAACACCATAGGAGAAAAATGGACAGTTTTAAGAGAAGATGAATGGTGCTGTGGTCTTCCTCTTGAACTTCTAGGATACCAAGACCACATTCGCGAATTAGCTAGACATAACGTTGAACGTCTCGAAGCCATGAAGGTCAAAAAAGTGGTTTTCAATTGTCCAGGCTGCTACAAAACGTTTGCACATCTTTATCCACAACTTTTGGGCAAGCCTTTGCCATTTGAGACCCAGCACGTTGTCGAATTGGTAACGGACGCGTTGAATCAAGGTCAGCTAAAACCGAAAGCAAAACTTGCAACGGATGAAAAATTTACTTACTATGACCCTTGTGATCTAGCGCGGTATATGGGAGTCTACGAAGAACCCCGTAGTTTATTGAGGCAGCTGACTACGGAATTCGTCGAGCTGGAGGAAAATAAAAACTATACACGATGTTGTGGTGCAGGAGGGGGTCTCCGACTTGTGAACAACGATATGTCCCGTGAGATGGCTCCGAATGTCATTCAACTGGCCAAAAACGTCGGAGCAACCACTTTAGTGACTGCTTGTCCAGCATGTATCCAGATGCTTGGAGAAGTTGTAGCAGAGAATGAAGAAAGCGGAGGAATCAAGGTTATTGATATTGTTACAATCCTTTCACAGCAGTTTGAACATGTAGATCCACCGACTAACTCCCCGCCCTGACGAAGGATGCAATAAAAACCGTCTTGTCGATCTCTTCAAAGTTGAAAACTTGAGAAATTCCTAGAGCATGTATACTAGAAGCGAATATGAGTTCAACGCCAGCTTTCAGCAGACCTCGGTCATGAGAATACACAAATTAGTCTTTTGTCTTGCGAACCAATACTTTTTTAAATAGTCTGGTTATCACCACATACTACCCGGATATTTGGAAAAAAGAAGAAAAATAAAACGCGAATGTAAAAATCATAAATAGATGCGGTGACGATCTATGTTCTTCCCATCAAAGATGCGAGTTGCAAAGATAACCGTGCCAAGTAAATACACAAGAAATGTGACAAAGGCACTTCAGGATTTAGGGAGTATTGAATTTATAGATATGGAACATAAAACACATGCTGCTGGCATGGCAGATCAAAGCCACAGAGAAGAAATCTTTGATTTGCTTAATAGAGTCACGGCCCTTACCAATATTTTAGGACTTGATAAGGAAATAGCACCACGAAAGAAAGCGCAAGTTGATGATACAGAGATTGAAAATGTACTCAATTTTACACGAACTTTGCTTCAGAAGACAGAAGGTGCGGGCAAAGATCTTCACAAGAAAAAAGCAAAAATAGAGAAAGTTCTCGAACTTACCGAAAATCTTGGACTAGATGTTATTCAGATGGAGAGATTCGGAAAAGGAGATTATGTTGCAACTATCATTGGACACGTTGATACAGAACTTGCACCACAACTCAAATGGAAAATATACGAAGTGACCGAGAGCCTTTGCTATTTTGACTCACATGAAGTAGATGCATACGAAAGCCTCATCATAACAACCAGTTTGAAAAAATATTCGGATGCAATACGAAGAATTCTTAGGGTCTATGGTTTTAAGGAACTCGTTATTAGTGACATTATAGAGAAAGATGAACTCCCATTAAGTTCAGGAGACATCCAAGAATTTAAAGAAAAAGCTAAAGCATATGAGGAACAACTCTTAGAAATGAAAACATCCTACGGACTGGAATTGCTAGCCGCAGAAGAACTCTTAATGATTGAGAAAAAGAACCTAGAGGCCACCACATATTTTAAGGAAACGACTAACGGTACAACTATTATGTATGGATGGTCTCCAAAATCAAAGCAAAAGAAAATTAAAAAGATAATCGAAGATACTACTGCCCAAAATGGTTCTGTAGAATTTCAGCATCCTACATTCAAAGACGAGGAGTTCCCAACGGATATAGAACATAGAGGCATTTTTACACCTATTGTAAATTTGGTAACATCTTATGGTTCACCCCTTTATACTGAAATAGATCCAACTCTTTTCATGTTCTTTACATTTCCTTTAATTTTTGGAATGATGTTTGCTGATATCGGTCATGGCGCTGTATTAGCCCTACTTAGCGTACTCGCACTAATCGCCAAACGAAAGAAAATTGTAGTTAATGAATTATTAGATTATTTCATCAGAGGCGCCGAATTGCTATTCCTATGCGGAATATCCTCAATTCTTTGGGGATTCGTTTTCGGATCGGTATTTGGTGACCATTTCGGCAGCGCAGCGCATCCCTTACATCCTTACACTCCCTTAGGCGAGTTTTTCCAAGAGATAAACCCTATCTTTTGGTTTAGTCCAATGGGAGGCTACGAGGCGGTTCCTTTCTTCAGTTTTCACCTTCCTCCCTTGATGACTTTAATGATCTTATCATTCTTTGTTGCAGCCCTCCACATTACACTGGGATTAATATTGAAGTTCATTCGCTTCATAAAAGAGGGTCATGTGCTAGAAGCTGCTACCGTGCCGCTTATGTTATTATGGCTCTACTGGGGCGCTCTTTATATTGTATATAAAGCAATGCCTCGAAATGAAGAGGGACTAATAATAAGATTCAGCATTAATGTCTCTGCATTAATGACGAATCCCATGCAATTAGTCATACTGGCAGGAGTGCCTTTGATACTCATGATAATAGGACTTTTTGCTGTGCATGGCGGAGAAGGTGCTATGGAAGGCATAGAATATATCTTAGCGCTTTTGTCTAATACCATCAGTTATGGTCGTATAGTTGCTCTCAACGCTGTACATGCAATCCTCTCTATCCTCATTCTTATGCCGTTCCTCGGTTTTGGAAGCATGCTTTGGGTGGTCGGGGTTGTTTTAAATACAATACTTGTCGGACTGCTTGAAGGGCTTTTAGCGTTCATACATACCTTGAGGCTCCATTGGGTAGAATGGTTCAGCAAGTTTTATTCAGGCACTGGGAAGGAATTTAAGCCCTTTGCAACAGAGCGAAAATTCACTCAGATGTCTGCCTTTTCTATTCAATAATTCGCGTCCTTGGTGAATATAAGTGCCCAAATTGGCTTATCTATACATGATTCCACGAATCAGAGCGTTGCTTTCATTTATGCTTTCTAAGAATAGAGTGGATCAACTAGTTGACGCAAAATCTCCCAGCGAACTTCAAAGTATCTTTTTACCAACCTATTATGGACATTATTTAGAAGAAATTGAAGAATTTACTCCCGATGAAATCGAACTGGTCTTACGCCGACATGTTTTTGAAGTTTTCACGAGTATTTCTAAATTCGTCACAGGAGATGTAGCTGAATTTTTTGATGCGCTCATCACGACATTTGAAGTCGAGAATCTGAAACGCATTCTAAGGGCCATGGATACTGGTCGCCCTGTGGATGAAATAAGGCGTTATCTTGTACCACTTAGGAAACGCACTCTCGCATACTATCTTAATCTATTTGCACAAGAAACTATCAAGCAAGCAATTTCAAAGATGCCAAAGAATAAACTTCGTAAGGCTCTGGAGACCGCATATCCTCAATATGAGCAAACAAACAAGATATTTGTCCTAGAATCCGCATTAGATCGCCAAATTTACACAACACTATGGACAAGTGCAAGCACTTGGAAAAAAAACGAATATTTCGCGACACGAGAGCGCTCTATAATTACAAACCTAGTTGGCGAAAATATAGATTTCAAAAATATCCTTATAACGTTGCGTGCTCTCTCTCTTGGACTGAATCCAAATAAGTTCATAATTCCTGTAGCCTACAGACTTAAAAATGAACTCAATAAGGCCATAAGTTCAGAAACCATGAGCGATGCGCTTGATATTTTCACTCGTTCTCCAAATTATGGCCCACTCATCGATGTGATCCAAAAAAAAGAAGGACGTGATATTCCAAGTTTAGAAATCGGATTTCAGCGTTTCTATGTAAGGAAATGCAGAATTAAACTCGCAGATTATCCTTTTCAAATAAGCCCAATCTATTGTTTTGTTTTGTTAAAATATTTTGAGATTCACGATTTAAAGATAATTATGATCGGAAAATTAGAAGGAATCGATCCCACAGATATTCGTAAATTATTGGTAATGTATAATTGAATAGTAAATTATGTGAAATTACAATATTGAAAGTAAAAAGAAGACATATGGAGGTGTAACAAGGTGAATAGAGTGAGAGTGCTCCAAGTTGCATTAATCAGCGCGGTTATAGCAGCGGTGATTGTAACAGTAACAACAGTAGTTCAGGCAATGGGCCCAACTATTGCACAAGCACCAACTACAACTGGAACTGTAGGCATAACTAAAGAAGCAGGACTGGCAATTGGCGCTGGAATTGCAATGGGTATGGCGGGCCTTGGTGTCGGAATGGGTATGGGTAATGCTAGTGCTTCTGCAATGGCAGCAATCGCAGAAAAACCAGAGGTATTCGGAAGGACTATGGTCTATGTCGTACTTATTGAAGCAGTTGCAATCTACGCGCTAGTTGTGGCTATAATGATGGTTGGTCTAATCTAACCAACAAGCAATAGCATCACAAAAAGCCAAACCCTTTTTCTTTATAATAAAATGGATTGATAACGCAGTCTTTCATTTTTCTTACAAGAATGTCTCAGAACGCCCCGACTTTAATCGTGGAGAGTGTCAAGGTTTGAATAACTGAACGTAATTGTCACTTTTCTTTTTTTCTGAGGGATACCCTCTAAGAATTTCAAATACAGCCCAGGCGAGGGCCAGCATCGCTCCTATGAGAGCTCCAATCCCCCCCCAGATAGTCCCATAATCCCTTCCTATGTAATAACCCACGATAACACCAAATATAATCATTACAGGTAGACTGGTAGCTAGCATAAGTCCTTTGGAGATTTCTCTGCCAAAGCTTTTTCGAGGACGTTCACTTGTCATTCTTTCTTCCTTCCACTACGATGCGAAAAGCCCTTTTACTTCTCAAAATACAATCTTTGTGTAGAAATAGAGAGCATAAATAGATAAACCTTTTCCTATGGATACTAATTGTCTTTTTCATCGTGTAAGAGCCAGAGCAGTTCTAGTTTACTGTAGATGGCGAACAGGTAGTAGATGTCTACCCCAGGATCGGCTATATGCATCACGGCATTGAAAAACTTGCAGAATCGCGAAACTATTTTTAAAAATCTATTTAGCGGAACGGACATGAGGTATCTGTAGTCATGCCCATACTAAGGCCTATTGCATGCAGTAGAAACGTTACTTGGTTTAGAGATTCCAGATCGCAAATTATATACGAACTTACGTTGCGGAACTTGAACAAATTTTAGTCACATGCTTTGGCTTTGTCTAGCGGCTCAAGAAATTGGGTTTAACACGTTTTTTATGTATAACTGGCGCGATAGAGAGTAGAACATGGATATACTGGAAGATATTTCAGGTAATCAAGGTGAATTAAGTAATAAATATTATTGGGGATGTTAAGAGAAAAATGACACCGGTAATTTAGGAAAGGTCATAATCGTTCATTACAATTTTTCCATTCCCGTAAAGTTTAAAAAAGATAAGTAATTACCGATACTCCAATTACTTTTATAGGCGTGTCTAGCTATGATAGAGGAATTTATACCTATCCTCATTTTTCAAATACTTATAGCGTCGATGTTCGTGCTTGGTCTTATCATCTCACGTATATTAAGTCCTCGAAACCCTGATCCGATGAAGACAACGCCTTATGAATCCGGCGAAGAATTAATTGGGAGCCCAGAAGGAAGAACACAGTTAGTTATGCAGTATTATCCTTATATCTTAATGTTTCTTATTTTCGATGTAGCCTCGATGTTTTTGTTCGCATGGGCAGCGGCCTTTAGCACATTCACCCTTGAAAACAGTCTATCAATTATCATATTCATTCTAGTGCTCGTAATACTATTAGGATATGCCTTAAATTATTCAGCAAAAAAAGAGAGTTGGATATAGATGTCTGCAGTTGGAAATGCATTCGTTGGACGCTTACGCAGCCTGGTGGAAAAAATTGTAAATGTTAATCCAATTCGATATCTCGTCAATTGGTCCAAACTCTACTCTCTTTGGCCAGTACACCTGACTACTGCATGTTGTTCTGTAGAATTTGGTGCAGCAAATTGTCCAAGATTTGATATAGGTCGTATGGGAGTTGCAGCATTTTTTGGATCTTTAAGGCAATGTGACCTTATCATAATAGAAGGTACGGTTACAAAGAAAATGGCAAAACGAGTAAAAAAAATCTATTCCCAAATGCCAAGTCCTCGCTATGTTATTGCGATGGGCGCATGCGCCATCAGTGGAGGGCTATTTTATAACTCATATAACATAATCAAAGGGGTAGATAAAATTTTGCCGGTTGATGTTTATGTACCTGGTTGCCCGCCAAGACCAGAAGCACTTGCTCATGCGGTTTTGCTGCTACAAGACAAAATACGAAAGGGGCGTGTTAACATTACAAAAGGTGAATGAGGCACAAATAATTGATGAACTTAGAGATAAATTTGGTGAAAGGATCGGCACACCAGAACGATTGCGACAACATAGAATTGTAGTAACTGTTGAAAAGGAGAATTTGCTAGACCTTGCCAAATTTGTAAAGGACACATATGATCTAAATTATGCTATTTCTGTTTCAGGCATAGATTATCCAGAACAAAATAAATTCGTAGTAGTTTATCATCTCTGCAAGATGTCCGAAGAAGGACATTTGCCTCTAGTGTTAACTCTTAAAGTCCCAGTTAACCGACAAACTCCTCGTACACCTTCTCTTATTTCAATTTGGCAAAGTGTAGAGTGGCACGAGAGAGAGACATGGGAATTGTTTGGTATCGAGTTTGAGGGGCATCCAAAACTTGAACGACTTCTTCTTCACGAAGATTGGGATGAGGAATTCCCAAACCAATTTCCTTTAAGAAAGGATTTCTTATTGGAGGATGAATGACCAAAAATGTCATCTATGTATTTTAGCGTAGGTCCACAGCATCCTGGAAGTGGACATTTCAGAATGAAAATCACGTTACAGGGAGATATCATTCTTAATGCAGAACCTGATCCAGGATTTGTTCATCGAAGTGTGGAAAAAATAGCTGAAACCAGAGAATACCTACAAAATGTGCCACTAATTGAAAGGCAATGCTTATCTGACGTTTCATCAGTTACCTTAGCGTATGCAATGGGAATAGAAGAATTATTGGGTATAGAGGTTCCACCAAGAGCGCAATATATTCGAGTAATCATGTGCGAATTATCACGAATTATGAGCCATTTGTATTGGCTCGCAATTTTAGGCATATTTGTAGGACATTCGACTATGTTCATGTGGGGATTTGGTGACAGGGACATTCTCATAACTGAAACTGCTGAAAAGATTGCTGGCGCAAGAGTGAGTTATTCATATATTATTCCTGGGGGCGTTCGATATGACTTACCAGATGGAATTAAAGAGCACACAATGAAAACTTTGGACTACTTTCAAGGACGTTTGAAAGAATATGATGCAATCTTCTTTTCTAATCCGATTTTCAAGAGAAGAACTAAAGGAGTTGGTGTACTTAGTCGATCGGAAGCAATTCGCTTGGGGGTGACTGGTCCAACGCTCCGAGGATCTGGCGTGAGAGGAGACATACGAAAGGATGCTCCTTATGCAGCTTATGATGAATTAGATTTTGAGATTCCCGTCTATAGCGAAGGAGACTCTTATTCAAGAAGCTTAGTTCGATTTAGGGAAATGAAAATAAGTTCATCTATTATTAGACAGGCGTTTGAAAATTTACCAGAAGGTGATTTTAAAGTTAAGACTAGAAAGAAAGTTCCAGAAGGAGAAGTGTTTTCACGGGTAGAAGCCGCCAGAGGCGAACTAGCCTGTTACCTTATAAGCGATGGGACGCGGAAGCCCTATAGATTGAAGATGTCAACTCCTTCTTTTCGAAATCTTCCAGGTTTTTCGTTAATGAAAGGCTCCATGCTTGCAGATATGCCACCAATTTACATGAGTCTAGATTATTGGCCTTTGGAAACGGATAGGTAGATCTAAATGAATATCATAAATATTATTTTAGATTTTCTAAATTTAGAAAATTTCATAAGTAATATCCCAAATGCTGAAGTTCAAGAATTACTTACGATTGTCTTCGTATTTCTCCGATCTGATCTATTTTTCAAAATTCTACTTTTTCCAGGCATTTTCACGATCCTGATCACCGTTGCCGAACTTATGTGGCTAGAATTAAAACTTATCGCAAAGGTGCAACTGCGTGTTGGTCCTCAATATGCGGGACGCATAGGGGGCATTCTTCAACCAATTGCAGACTTTATAAAGCTACTCTTCAAGGAAACTATAGTTCCTGAAAAAGCAAGTAAGGTTTTGTTCCTACTAGTACCAATAATGCTAGTAACCTTAGCTGCAACAACACTTACTGTCATTCCGTTAAGCGAAACTGATGTCATATCAAATCTCGATGTTGGCCTGTTATTTACCTTTGCAATTTTAGCAATGTTTCCGATTTTAGCGCTTTTGGCAGGATGGGCATCAAATTCAAAATTTCCATTTATCGGCGGTATTCGTGCATTGTTTCAACAGGTCTCGTATGAAGTGCCTCTGTGGTTTTCAGCCCTTGGAGTTGTGATTTTAGCTGAATCACTTAACTTTAATTCCATTATTAAAGCCCAATCAACTTTTTGGTTTATCCTACTTCTACCACTAGGAGCATTTATATTCTTAGTTGCAGTGATAGCGGAAACGGAAAGACTACCCTTCGATATACCGGAAGCAGAAACTGAGATTGCGTCGGGTTGGATGGCAGAGTATTCTGGACTGAGTTTTGGACTTATAATGCTTTCCTTATACATTAAATTGTATTTTGGCGCTGCGATGTTTACAGCGTTGTTTTTAGGAGGCTGGCTTGGTCCCTCTATTTTGCCTCCTGCCTTTTGGTTTCTAACGAAAACTATTATTGTCGTTTTAATAATTATGATGCTCAGAGGAGTTCTACCACGTTTTAGATTGGCTGATTTACTGTATATTGGATGGAGAAGACTGCTCATCCTCTCAATTGTTAACATTTTTCTAGCTATAACAGTGAAATTGGTACTATTTTAGGTGTGTATTGATGGTAGTAAAAGCAATGTTTTCGGGGCTTAAGCATATCTTCAAACGTAGATTGACTGTGAAATATCCCAATCAAAGACTAAAGTTAACGGAACGTTATCGTGGAAGACATATTCATGATATTTCCTCTTGCACTTCATGTAAATTATGTGCCAATATATGCCCACCCAAAGCTATTACAATGGTTTTACTCGTTAAAAAACCACAGAATGAGGAACCTCCTGAAAAGCCTCAGAATGAGGAAGCACCTAAAAAGAAAAAGAGAGAGGAAGTACATCCCCAGATTTCCTATGAGCTCTGTATTTTTTGTGGCCTGTGTGTAGATACATGTCCTAAAAGTTCTTTAACGATGACTCATAGCTTTGAATTATCGGATTATGATAGAAAAAACTTAGTTTATACCCCTGAGCAACTTTCTGAAATACCTTCTGAAGAAGAAGGGCGATATGTGACAGTATTTACCAAGAGTGGAGTGTCTCATCATGCAGATTAGTTATTTATCCACAGCCGAAATTGTATTCATTTTAATCGCCGCAGTAACCCTCATCGCAGCAATTATAGCATTGGAAGCAAAGGAGATTGTCCACGGTGCATTATCATTAGGAGTGATGTTTTTAGGCATCGCAGGACTTTACATCCTCTTAGATGCAAACTATTTAGCGATGTTCCAGATCTCGGTTTACATAGGCGCAGTAGTTGTGCTTATCCTCTTTACAATCATGATAGTACCAAGAGAGATTTGGCTGCACCGTCCTTTCAGGATAACTCCAGAAGTAATCGCAGGAATTTTAGCAGCAATTATGTTGATTGGCTCCATCTGTGTCTTGTATCTATCAACTCCTGCATGGAGCCTTACACCCTCAGAAGCACCCTTTGATTGGTCGGTCAGACGAATTGCTCAATCAATAGTAATTGAATACGGAATTGCGCTTCAGATTTTAGCGTTGGTGCTTTTCGCTGGACTCATGGGCGCACTAACCTTAGCTAAAGTTGAAGAAAAGGAAGAGGAAACAAAATGATTCCCTTAATCTATTATTTGATCGTTGCATTAATTTTATTTGGGATTGGTATCTATGGACTTTCTGTTAAAAGGAATGCAATGCGCCTCCTTTTTTCAATTGAAATGTTAATGAATGGCGCAAATTTGAACGTTCTGGCTTTTGCTAGATACCTTTATGTCCCAGGAATCCAAGGACAACCCATTATACTCTTTTCAATAACTATTGCAGCAGTTGAAGCTGCTGTTGCTTTAGCTATAGTCATTGTTGTATCGAGAACATGTGAAACAGTCGATTTTCACGAATTGAAGCGATTGAAAGGATAGGAGAGAACTATATGATCCCAAATTTATTGCTTGCATTATTGATTCCAGCCCTTATCTCTTTTGGAATGCTCTTTACACTAAGAAATTGTCCAGCCCTCGTTGCAGCAACAATCTCAATCGCTGCAATAATTCTTTCACTATTCATGTTGCTGCTAGGTATGCCTGATGTCCTTACCAACGGGTCACTTCTAGAAACATATAAGTGGATTCCTTATATTGCAGCAACAGAATTTGGCCTACTTCTTGACGGTCTGAGTTTTCCAATTAGCGCAATTTCAGCATTCATCACACTCGTGCTAGTGATCTACAGTACTAAGTATATGGAGGCACGTGATAAACAGGGTGGTTATTACGGAAATTTACTCTTGCTCTATGTTGGCACCCAGGGCGTCTTCCTCTCCACGAATTTATTTAATTTTACCTTTTCTGGGAACTCACACTTATCCCTGCATACTTCTTGATGCTTTTTTGGTCAGAATCGAATGAATTAAATGGGGCAGTAAGAAATGCGGCAATAAAATTCTTCATGTTCACGCATATTGCGTCGCTTTTCCTTTTGCTCGGAATTATTCTTGTTTTTTCCACTACAGGAACGCTGAATATGTTAGCGCTTCAAACTTTGCATCCTTCTTCATCTGTCTTGGATGTCATCAAAATTGCGATGATATGTATGTTGATTGGATTTTTCGTTAAAATGGGTATAGTTCCTGGACACAATTGGCTTCCAGATACGTATGTACATGCACCGTTACCTGTCACCGCAATGATTTCAGGAATAATGGCAAAAATTGGCGCCTATGGGATTGTTAGGCTGACTGCCCTTGCATTTTCGGAGGCTATCTTTTCTTATTCACTAATCATTGCCTTCATTGCTTTCGTATCGATGCTGTACGGCTCTATCATGGCACTTGCTCAAGAAGACGTCAAGAGGTTTTTGGCTTATTCAAGTATTAGTCAATCAGGTTACATTGTACTTGGTGTAGCCAGTGTTAGTGTCATTGGCCTCACTGGAGCTGCATTCCATATAGTCAATCACGCAATCATAAAGGTGCTATTATTCCTCTGCGCTGGCAGTTACATTCAACAAATTGGCTCACATAACTTGAATAGTTTCCGAGGCCTTGTTAAGAAAATGCCTGTTACAAGCGGCGCGATCCTTATTGCATCACTAAGTTTGGCAGGAATACCGCCCCTTAACGGATTCTTTAGTGAATTTCTAATCTTTGCAGGCGCGTTTACCAATTTAAATATAATAATTGTAGCTGTGCCCGCGGTATTAAGTGTTGGCTTGACTTTTTCGTACTTCTTATGGTTAATTTATCGAATCTTTGTCTCAAAACCTCAGGACTCAGTAGAGGGTATTCAAGAGTCACCTCTCTCTCTCACTGTTCCGATACTCCTGCTTACTCTCTTAGTTGTACTAATTGGCATATGGCCAAACACGATTCTCATATTTCTATCAAAATGGGCTGAATCTCTAACCTTATTAGGAGGAACATGAAAATGCTACCTGGAACACCATTACAGTTTCCGTATATGCTTCTCGCATTGCTACTCCCTCCATGTGCAGCAGTATTCCTATTATTGACACTAGCTACTGGAAAAAAACTTGGACTAAAAGTAATTGGCATTTTTTCGTCAATAGTACTAGGCATATCCTCGCTCCTTCTAGTGAGGGTGCTCCTTCTAGTGATGACCTATGGAACTGCTGTTTATGAGCAATATTCCTGGTTTTCAGTTGGAAATGTTACGATTGAATTTAGCCTTCTATCGGACTTTCTTAATTTGCCGCTGTCTTTAGCGATTATTCTTCTTTCAACAGTGTCTTCCGTTTATAGCATCGAATATATAAAGCACAAACATGACTTTGAGTTATATTATTTTTGCTTACTTCTTTTTGCTACTGGAATGTTGGGAGTAACCCTTGCAACTAATTTAATCCAATTTTATTTGTTCTTTGAAGGAATGAACATTCCAGCTTTCTTTTTAGTGAGTGGATGGGGAACAAAAAAAGGGAAAACCATTGCCCTGAAATACATTATGTATGTCGTTCTTGGGGCACTATGCTTGTTAGGCGGAATTGTATGGACTTACAGTCTTACCAATTCATTTGAAATTTATGAGATTACAGCTAAACTATCTGTCATGCCGTATCAGGGAGCGAACGTCAACTTACTTAGATCGGTTGCACTACTCATTTCAACTGGTTTTGGAGTAAAAATGGGGATGTTTCCATTGCACTCTTGGCTTCCTGACTTCCATGGAGAAGCGCCAGTACCTATCCACGCACTATTAAGCGCAGTTATGATCAAAACGGGAGCTTATGGCTTGGTTAGGGTCACCTATTTCTTTTTCCCACTGGTTATCAGAGATGCGTCCTTCATCCTTGCTGTACTTGCCCTTATCACCATGTTTTGGGGCGCAGGGATGGCCTTAGTCCAAGTCGATTTCAAGAGGGTCCTGGCATATTCGAGTGTCAATCAAGTAGGGTACATTTTGTTGGGTTTAAGCACTGGAACGACACTGGGAATTGCTGGCGGGCTATTTCATATGGTTACTCATGGACTAGCTAAAGGTATACTTCTATACAGTGCAGGTAGTCTGGTTCATTCCGCTGGTACAAAATATATTCCTAAATTGGGTGGAGTCGCACGAAAAATGCCAGTTACTGCAACTGTCGCTCTAATTGGTGCGCTAGCTATTGCAGGAACACCTCCTTTGGCGACATTCCCCAGTGAATTTCTTATCTTTGCGGGAACTTTTCAAGCCGGATTTATACTTATTGCAGTACTTGGTGTATGTTCTACAGCACTAACGGCAGGTTATTACTTGTGGACCATAAGAAGAATATTCTTTGGCCCAGATTCTAAGGAATTAGATATAATGTACGAGAAATACATAAAAAAGATAGAAATACCCGAAGAAGGAATTCCAAGAAAATTTGAAGATGTTCACGAATCTCCAGCGCTAATGATTATTCCGATGGTTGTAATAGCTATTTCGGTGATCCTCCTAGGGATTTTCCCCCAGATCATATTACAAATGATTTATCCTGCAGCCGAAACGTTATCTAATCTAATAGGAGGCGCCTAAAAATATGTTACCGTATGCACCCTGGCTCTGCTGGGCAATTCCAATGTTAGGGGCGGTTGCCACCCCTGGCTTTGCTAAAATTCATGGGAAATTTAGAGATTACATGGCAGTATTCTTTTCATTAGTAGCTGCCGCATTTGCTTTATCCATGATTCCTGACATGGTGATAGATAAAGCTGTTAATTATGATCCTCTCAAGCTAAATACAACTGGAGCACCCGAACATATCCCCTTTGATTGGGTTTTGCCTTGGATGCCTGAAGTTAATATCAATGCGGGAGTCCTTGTAGACCCTCTTTCCGTCTTTATGGCGAGCGTCGCGACAAGCATCAGTGCACTGATTATGATCTATAGTCTGGGATATATGTCGCACGACCCTGACCGTACACGATATTGGTTCTTTATGCAGTTATTTATCGGTGGCATGGTAATGCTTGTGATGTCGGACAATTTCTTTCAAATGTTCCTGGGCTGGGAGGTCATAGGTACTTGTTCTTATGGTCTAATTGGCTTCTGGCATAAGAAATCGAAAATAATTGACGAGCCATATCCAATGTTACGACGGTCAGAAGGCGATTACAATGCTCATTGTGGAATGAAAGCGTTCGTCACTACTCGAATTGGTGATGTAGCACTTCTTGCCGCAATTCTGATTATCTATATTTATGCTGGTACTCTCAATTTCTTAGAATTAATAGAACACACTGGATGGATAGGCGAACTCTCAAGAGCGGGTCTACTCATTATTGTCGCAATTCTACTCTTCATAGGTCCAATTGGCAAATCCGCCCAGTTCCCTCTCCACGTCTGGTTGCCGGAAGCTATGGCAGGCCCAACAACTGTTTCTGCCTTGATCCATGCTGCTACACTGGTCAAAGCTGGTGTCTATCTGGTGGCGCGGGTACTGCCACTCTTCCATCATGCACTCTGGACAGAAGGATACACGGAAGTTATCACGTTCTTTACCACAGTTGGTTGGATTGGGGGTTTTACAGCATTTTTAGCTGCGAGCATGGCGCTTGTGGCCCGTGAAATCAAAAAAGTGCTTGCTTATTCCACAGTTAGTCAGATCGGATATATGATGTTAGCTCTTGGAATGGCTGGGCTCGCGATAGAGTCAACTACAGGCTTTTTGGCGGCTAGTTTCCATTTACTGTCCCACGCTTTGTTCAAGGCGCTGCTGTTTCTCTCAGCGGGTGCAATCATACACGCAACAGAAACAACATATATGGATGAGATGGGAGGGCTTAAGGAACATATGCCGATTACGTTCAAGGTCATGTGGGTTGGTGCATTGGCGCTATCTGGATTCCCAGGCTTCTCTGGGTTTTGGTCAAAGGACATCATTTTCTTGGTTACCCTCGAAAATGGTCAATTAGCTCTCTTTGCATTAGCCGCCGTAACTGCGTCAATGACAGCGTTTTACACGTTTCGGATGATGGGGATGACATTCTATTACCCGAAGTCAGACCACATCTTAAAACTTGAAAAAGAAGGGCATCATGTACACGAAGCGCCCGCAGTAATGTGGGTTCCATTAGCTATTCTGGCAGGGTTGACACTCATCGTTAGTGTATTTGGACTTTTTAATTTCGAGGGCCAGCTTCACGACTATTTTACGGGTCATGTAGCAACAACAGTGTCTATTGAATTAGTTCATCTCGATCCAATTGTGGCGCCCCTATCTATAGGCATGGTTTTCCTGGGCATCGTACCTGCATATTTCATATACATCAAGCAAAAAATTTCTGCTACAGATATGGGTAGAAATCCAATTATTGCTGGTCTCCACAAGTTCTTAACAAATCGATGGTATATCAACGCCTTCTACTACAAAGTATTCGTCTATGGAACAATAAGGATATTCAAAGCATTGCTAGATAAGATCGAACTTGGAATTATTGATAAATTCCATTACGTCTTTGCCTCAAAGGCAATAGACGGTGCTCGTGTCAGTTCTGCAGTACTCGAAACGCGAGGATTCAACGGCTTGAGTTACTTTATTGCAAGACTGGGAATAACGCTCTCAAAAGTGAACGATTTTATTGATATCCGAATAGTCGATGGGATCGCCAATGGTGTTGCTGGAACAGGCAAAAAACTCTCTAAGGCTTTCGGAAAGCTTCAAACAGGAATAATTGAACAGTATGTAGTTATTCTGGCTACAGGTGTTGTTTTGATTTCTATTATAACCCTATATCTCCTAGGAGGTTTTCCGTAAAATGATAGGAATAATTTCGTGGATGTTCATTATCATACTTATTGGTGCCGTTCTCTCTTATGGTGTTGGAAAGAGAAATGAACTAATCGGGAAGAGTATTGCAACTGGATTTACTATAGTATTGTTTGTTCTCTCAATATACTTATGGATATCCGCTCCTATTGGAGATGATTTTTTCTTCTTGGAAAATATCACATGGATACCATCCATAGGAATAAATTACATAGTTGGTGTTGATGGTATCAGCCTACCCCTAGTCCTTGCAACAACCTTTCTTACTATGCTTGCCGCATTAGGCTCATGTACTATGATTTCCGAGCGAGTGCCTCAATACTTTGGACTCCTCCTCATCCTTGAACTGGGGCTTCTTGGTGTTTTTGTTTCTCTCAATTTAATCTTATTTTTCATATTCTGGGAAATAGTTCTTATACCCATGTTTCTCTTAATTGGAATATGGGGAGGTCCTAACCGCAAATATGCAGCCATGAAGTTTATAATTTTTACTGCTGTCGGAAGCGTTTTAATGCTTATTGGGTTCATTTTTCTCTTTATAGCAGCTACACCACATACTTTTGATTTTCTCATTCTCGCGGACACCGAAATCGCAAGACCGCTTCAACTGATAATTATGGTTACAACATTCTGTGGATTCGCTGTAAAACTCCCTGTGGCGGGCTTGCATACATGGCTGCCAGACGCACATGTAGAAGCGCCTGCTCCGATCAGTGTATTACTAGCAGGTGTATTATTGAAAATGGGCGGGTATGGTTTCATTAGGATTAATCTATCGCTTTTCCCAGAAATTTCACTTGAGTTTGCACCCTTTTTCATTGGCTTAGCGCTACTGACGATTTTTTATGGTGCAGCAGTGGCATTAACTCAACGAGATTTAAAGAGGATGATAGCACTCACTTCAATAAATCATATGGGCTTCGTGCTCTTGGGTACGTTTACCGGAAATCTTGTGGGATTATCTGGTGCTGTGTTTCAAATGTGGAATCATGCATGCGCTGTAGGCCTTCTCTTTCTTCTTTCGGGGGTAATACAGCACAACGCTGGAACTAGAGATATCGATAAACTCAGTGATATGCTGCGTAAAATGCCAGGAACATCTGCTTTGTTTGTATTTGGAGCACTAGCTGCTATGGGGTTACCTTTCCTCAGCAGTTTCGTAAGTGAATTTATGATTTTTGTGGGCGCTATTAATGCATTCCCCTTCGCAGCAATAGTAGTATTGGCGCCTGGAATTGTTGCGGCCTATTTTATATGGACTATAGACAGAATTATACTGCGTCCGAAAGAAAAGGTACAAATAGAACAAGACTATGAAGCTCACGAAGGAAAATTGATTGAACTCATTGCTGTAGCCATATTTGCAATCCCTATAGTCTTATTAGGAATATTTCCAGCTCTTATGCTTCAAACGATTGTACCTTCTTGTCAAAGACTGTTACAAAATATATAAACACATGAGGAATTTAAATGCAACTTGAATTACTGTCGCTCGAATTAGTACCATTTCTTCCAATATATACACTGGCAATGTTCTCTATCGCGACTCCTGCAATAAACCGCATCGGAATTCGGATATTAAAACGAGAGGTATCTGCAGGTTGGTGTGTGTTTAATCTTTTATTCGCCTTTGCTATGACGATATTGGTGATGCCTGAATACTTTGGAACTCCGACGCTCATTGGAAATGTCTTAAAGATCGACCTGTTTTCTCTTTTCTTTACATTAATCTTTTTACTAGTAGCCCTTTTCATTTCTGTCGCATCTCTTAGATATATGCATGACAATCCAAATCAAGAAATCTACTACACGATGTTGCCCTTATCTACACTAGGCATGATTCTTGTAGCATTTTCAGTTGATCTTGTGATACTTTATATTGCATGGGAATTAATGGCAATACCGACTTATGTGCTTGTATGCATTCGGAAAGATGATCCCCTCTCTAATGAGGCTGCAATGAAGTATTTTATATTTGGAGCTATATCATCTGCAATTCTTATGTATGCAATCTCATTAATTTATGGGGTGGCTGGTACAACTCGAATATTGGCAATTACGGAATTTCTTTCTACTACAGTTAATCCCTTTGCATACATTTCACTGATAATGTTTGTTGTAGGGTTTGGGATTAAAATAGCTGCTGTTCCATTCCATATTTGGGCTCCAGATACATATGAAGGAGCTCCTACCCCAGTCAGTGGATTGTTGGCAGCAGGAAGTAAAAAAGCAGGGTTCGCAGCGATTATTCGCGTTATTATTATTGGCATGCCAGTTTTAAGAGTGGACTGGGGGTTTGGATTTGTAATATTAGCAGTAGTTACTATGACCTATGGAAACATCGCTGCACTTATGCAGAAATCATTTACTCGCTTGTTAGCATATTCTAGCATTGCACAGGTGGGATATATACTCATAGGCTTTGCTACTGCAACGTCACTCGGTATTTCAGGAGCGCTCTACCACATTTTGAATCATGCAATACTGAAGAGCGCTGCTTTCGTGGCAGCGACAGGTGTCATCATGAAACTGAAATCATCAGAACTAGAATCATTCAACGGTCTGTCAAAGCAAATGCCGATCACAGCATTTACTCTAACGATTGTCTTATTGGGATTAGCAGGGATTCCGCCGACGAATGGTTTCTTCAGCAAACTAATTCTATTTACAGCAGCAATAGATGCAGGTTTGATATTCTTAGCTGTCGCTGGTGTCCTTAATAGTGCATTTTCCCTCTCATATTATGCATGGATTATTAAGAGAATGTATATTGATGAATCTAAAGACGAATTTTCTGAAATAACGGAGCCACTATCATGTGTTTTTGTTTTAATAACGGCTTCTATTTTGATAGTAACGATAGGCCTTTTCTCAGCGACTATCCTTGATTTCATTGCAGCGATTATTCAAACCTTGTGAAAATGAGTGGTTCTCCAAAGTGTTTCATTTAGAATTACCTAGTTTAGTGTGGGATGAGTGATGGCCTTGGCCGATAAAAGAATGAGAGTGAGTGAATGGGCAGCTATGACCTCGCGCTGATCCACGTGCCTTCCGTCTACGACTTCAGGGAAAGGATATTCGCCCCTGGCCCCATAAGCGAGGTAGTCCCATCCCTCTACGTCTTCGACATGATCCCGTATGGCTTCCTGACCCTCCTCACCTATCTTGAGAGAAGGGGCTTCAGGGTTGGCATCTTCAATTTGGCGGCCAAGATGCTCTTGGACAGATCCTTCGACGTGCCCCGCTTCTTGAAGAAATTGGAGGCCGATGTTTACGGCATAGACCTTCACTGGCTCGTCCAAGCACATGGGGCTCTTGAGATAGCCCGGATGGTGAAGGAACTCCACCCCAACTCCCTCGTCATGTTGGGTGGCATCTCCGCAAGTTATTACTGGCAGGAGATCATGTCCTCCTGGCCCACAGTCGACGCTGTTGTGAGGGGGGATACAGCCGAGCTTCCTATGGAAAAGCTTCTCAAGATGCTTGAGACGGGCGAGAAAGCGTTGAACGGCGTTGAAAACCTCGTCTGGCGGGATCAGAGTAGAGTGAGGGAGAATTCTTTCTCCTACTTTCCAACTGAAATGGACAAATTCGAGGTAGACCACAGGCTCTTCTTTAAGCACCTCCTGAGGACCAGGGACCTCGGCTTGAGCGCGCCATTTGCCTCCTTCTTGGAGAGCCCCATAGGCTCGGTGCTGACAGTGAAAGGATGCTGCTTCGAATGTGAAACATGTGGGGGATCAAGGAGCGCCTATAAGAGGTTCATGGGACGAGAAGTCCTAGCACTGAAGAGCTCAAGGGCAATTGCCAGTGAGATGGCCTCCATTGCAGAACTCGCGAGGATTCCCATCTTCATCTTGGGGGATATAATGATTGGCGGGATGAAGAGAGCGAAGCAAATCATAAGGGAACTTAGAAAGTTAGACCTAGAGAACGATTTGATGTTCGAGTTCTTCAACCCAGTCGGGAGGCAGTTGCTAACCGAGTTGCGCTCCCTCGGGGATAACGTGTATCTGCAGATCTCCCCCGAGTCCCCACTAGAGGATCTGAGGAACGCGTTCGGCAGGTCCTACACCAACGAGCAGCTTGAGCGCATGGTGAGGAATGCGCTTAGGCTTGACTTCAAGAGATTGGACCTGTATTTCATGACTGGCCTTCCAAAGCAGACCCCCGAGAACGCGGCCCTTGTCTCGGATTACCTCGAGTACCTGTACGGCAAGTTCGATTTGAAGGGCGGACTCGACGCCTTCACGGCCCCGCTTGCGCCATTCTTGGATCCAGGTAGTAAAGCATTCGAGAGACCAAGTGACTTCGGTTATAGCCTGATGTTCAGCACGCTCAAGGACCACAGAAAGGCCTTGTTGGAGCCTCATTGGAGGTTCACTTTGAACTACGAGACTATGTGGATGACGAGGGAGGAGATCACAAGCGCCAGCAGATCCGCGGCCCTGAGTCTGGCGGAGGCAAAGGCAAAGCTGGGGATCACGGATCAGGAGAGGGTCGAGATCATCAGGAACAGGGTCACCTTCGACGCTAAAGCCGAGAAGATCGCGGAATCGGTAAGGGCCAAAGGTGCCGGTGTGGGAGCACTGGAGAGATTGAGGACAGAACTACAGGAGTTGGTGGGGAAAAAGGAGTTAGAGTTGAAAAGGGAGCTCTATCCCTCTCATCGATTGATCGGTTCTCTAAGGCTGAAGGGACTCATGCGGGCTCTGTTGAAGATCTATTTGGGAATCTAACGCGCGGATTCCAAGAAACCTATAGGCGAGGCCAACCGATGGCTTTTTTCGAGTATCTTGACTTCGTCGTGTGCCATTCTACCTGAAAATGAGTGTTGAACATATGATGAATATATGCCCGTGAACTACCACCCTACCAGTAGGGTGGCTTCCTGAATCATCACTCCCTAACGGGATATGTCAAACAGGCTCGATGGACAGTCCCTGCCCTGATGATGATGATAATGATCGTGATGCTACATAGTAGGTTGATCGGGCTAAAATAGTGATTGCAGAGTTATGATCTCTTGCTAATTCAAGTCCACAGTAAGGACAGCTGTGGATACGGGTTGCCAGAGTTTTCGGAACAATCTTCCCACACCTACTACACAGTTGTGTGGTGTTATAGGCATTCACATACTCTACGAAAGTACCAGCTTCCGCCGCTTTGTACTCAGTAAAACACATGAGTTGCCCCCATCCTGCATCACTAATCGACTTAGCTAAATGAGGATTCTTCACCATATTGGTAATCTTTAAATTTTCATACACTATTAGGTCATAGCTATCGACCAGTTTCCTACTAATTTTGTGATGAAAATCCTTTCGCTGATTGCGTATCTTCCTGTGTAGCTGTGCTACCTTTGTGTTCTGCTTGTAACGGTTATTTGAGCCCTTAACCTTCCTGTCTTTCCTTCGCTGCTCTTTGGCTACTTTCTTCTCCGAATTTCTGAACCAGCGTGGGTTGTCTATTGTCTCCCCATTATTTAACGTAAGTAAACTCTTCAACCCGACATCCACCCCTATCGCCTTCTTTATTTCTCTCTGAGAGCGAGGAGCGGGATCAGGAAGTTCTACTGCAAAACAGGCATACCAGTGGTCTACATTGCGTTTAATGGTACACGTCTTGATAACTCCTTCAGCAGGTATCGGGCGGTGTAGTTTGATCGTGATACTTCCAATTTTCGAGAGGCAGAGTTTCTTGTTTTTCTTTTCGAGGCCGAATCCACTTTGCGGGTAGGTAAAGGAGTCATACCTGTATTTCCCTTTAAATCGAGGGTAGCCTGCGTTTTCCCCCTTCTTGATACGTCTAAAAAAGTGCGAGAAGGTCTTATCCAGTCTTCTCAACACGTCTTGAAGTACCTGAGAATGCACCGCTTTCAAAAACAGATTAGTCTTTTTGGCAGCTTTCAAGTGGGTGGCCTGCTCATAATAGCTGACTGATTGGTGGTGAGTGTGCCAGGCGTCTTTTCGTTCTGCCAGAGAGGTATTATACAAACAACGACAGGTAGTAAGCCATTGAGTTAAAGTAGTCTGTTGTGGTGTGGTTGGATACAAGCGAAATTGGTAAGTCCGTTTCATCACACTTCTCCCTGTGTTCCCCTGATAGTCATTTCACTAGATTTACTATCCGCAAAAACCTATTTAAAGCTGGGGGACACTACGGTGAAAGTAAAAAAAGTAAACCACGCACTTCATTTATCCCCCCAACAAGTTGGGGGGTCTTCTTGCGGAGAATGTATAAAGAGATCAAAATCTTTCATTCTCATAATAAATTAAGGTCTCGTAGTAAATTAATCGCCGTTTTAGTTACATTAAGAGAATATAGAGCTCTAAGAGGAATCCATTTGACATCATCTGCATCAGATCTTGCAGACAGTTCTCCACTTTCTTGCAAAGCAAAAAAGTCTATGATAATATAATGGTATTGAAACTTCTCGTTATTCTCGATATCCTTAATTACAACGTCTATTACACCTGCAAGATCGCCAACTTTTACCGAGAGACCTGTCTCCTCTTTGACTTCACGTTTAACAGCCTCCCGTACTTCCTCTCCAATGTTTACTAAGCCTCCAGGAAAAGACCATTTTCCTTTGCCTGGATCATTTCCCCTTTTAACCATCAATATCTTTTCGTTATTGTCACTTAAAACCAGCGCGCCGACGCCTACAAGAGGTCTTGTGGGATATTTTCTTTGAATGATTAGCCCCCCGTATTCTTTAATTCTTTTTTTTCAAATCTTCAAATTTATTTACTAGAAGTTCTACAGCATCAGAAAAAGTTTTAACACTTTTAATTATTAACATTCATCAGTACTAGGAGAAGTAGAAGGATAGGTCTGAATATGCGCTCTCTTGAAATAAATCCTGAAATTGCTGTAAGTAGGATCTGTAAATTCATAGTTAAGCGCGTTGATGATGCAAAAGCCAATGGAATAATTGTAGGTTTAAGCGGTGGAATAGACTCATCTGTAACTGTTGCTTTATGTGTACGCGCTTTGGGCCCTAAAAACACTTTTGGGTTGATAATGCCTACACAAACTACTTTACAACAAGATATTGATGATGCGATTAAAGTTGCCACGTTATTTAGTGTAAAATACACAATTGAGGAGATATCGCCGCTCCTCAATGCCTATAAGCAATTCCAGGTATTTGATCCAGAAAGAAAAATTGCAAATGGCAATCTTGCCGCTAGATCTAGAATGTGTCTTTTATATTATCATGCTAATTTGTTTAATTTACTGGTTGCAGGCACTGGTAATAAGAGTGAGTTATTAGTAGGATATTTTACTAAATTTGGTGATGGAGGCTGTGATATCCTGCCCCTCGGCGACTTATACAAGAAGCAAGTCAGGCAGATCGCTGAATATCTAGACATACCTCCAGAAATAATTCATAAGGCGCCTTCAGCTGGACTTTGGCCTGGACAAACAGATGAAGATGAATTAGGAATAAAGTATGATGACCTTGATCTTATCTTAAGTGGTTTTGAGCAGTTGATGTCCCCAGAAGAGATTTCTAAGGAGTTAGATTTTCCACTCGAATTGATACGCCGAGTAGAAAACATGCTGCGCCGCAGTGAACATAAAAGGAGAGGACCAATGATATTCAAAATGGGATCTCGAACTCCTGGATTCGACTGGCGAACCTCTATTTCATCAGTTGAAACTTAAATCTAGCGAGGGTAAAAAATTGGCGTCTTCGACTGTTAGGAAAACGGAAATAACTGAAACACTCTCAAGGGTAAAAATTGGCTTAGAAATACATGTCCAGTTAACCGCATTAAAAACAAAGTTATTTTGTGGTTGTCCCACAGATTATCGCGGAATGCCCCCTAATTCTGTTACTTGTCCGATCTGCCTTGGTTTACCGGGTACATTGCCTGTTGTTAATAAACGTGCTATAGAATTGGCAATGCACGTAGCTCTTGCCCTTCATTCGAAAATTTCACCAATTAGCTCTTTTTACAGAAAAAACTATTTTTATATCGATCTGCCAAAGGATTTCCAGATCTCCCAATACGATAAAGCAGGTGGTATCCCAATTGCGATAGGAGGATATATCGATATTGAAACGAATCACCAAAAAATATCGGTAAGAATTTGCCGTCTCCAACTTGAGGAGGATCCCGGTCGCCTAAAGCATATTGGTATGATTGATAAGTCGCCCTATACATTGGTCGATTATAATAGATCCGGAATTACTCTCCTTGAGATAGTAACCGAACCAGATTTTACCACACCGGAAGAAGCACGTGTTTTTCTTCGGAAACTTCGCTCAATACTTGAGCACTTAGGTGTAACTGACGCAAATCTGAGAGGTTCTCTTCGCTGTGATGCAAATATTTCGGTAGGCGGCGGAAGACGCGTGGAAATAAAGAACATATCTTCGTTTAAGGAAGTAAAGCGAGCTCTTAGCTATGAAATCGTAAGACAAAAACAAGCATTACGACGTGGAGAACTTATCTCACAAGAGACTCGACATTGGGATGAAGATCGACGTATCACTTTCACTCTTCGGAAGAAGGAAGAAGAACATGATTATAGATATTTTAGAGAACCAGACCTACCGGTCATTGAAATTTCTGATGAATGGATTGAAAATATTAAAGTAACCATGCCAGAACTTCCTGACGCTCGAAAAGAACGATTAATGAGAGAGTACAAAATCCCTAATGAGATGGCTATCAGCTTAACCAGCGCTAAATATCTAGCTGACTTCTTCGAAGAATGCGTAAAATATAAGGTAGACTCAAAGCAGGTCGGTAATTGGCTTATGGGTGACTTTTTACGTTTTGTAAACGAACTTGATCTTGATTTTAATGAAATTCTTATTACGCCAAATGATTTAGCAGATATGATCCGCTTAATTGATCAAGAAACGATTAGTGGAAAGATTGGAAAGACCGTTTTAAAAGAAATGTTTGCAACTGGTAAAACTCCGCAGACTATCATTGAAGAACGTGGTCTCACAAAAATTGACGACACTTCAATCATCTCTGGGAAAATAGAAGAAGTATTTGAAGAATACCCAGACGCCGTTCGTGATGCCATGGAAAATAAGAAGGCAATTCGTTATCTTGTAGGGCAGGTTATGGCGAAAACAAAAGGGCGGGCGGATCCTGTGTTAACTAATAAACTCATAGAAGCAAAATTGGAAGAATTAAAAGCCGAGAATGCTTAAGTGAAAACAAGTGAATTCAATTCTCTAACAACTTAGTTGATGATTCTTTCTATCGCCTCGTTAACTCCATCCCCTTTGAGTGCGTTTGTTTCGAAACACTCATCTTTAATAGTATCCCGAAGTTCATCAAGTTTGCTTTTTTCTACTAAATCCATCTTGTTTATGATAAAAATAAATGGGGTTTCCCGAAAAAGTTCTTTAAGATCCGCATATAATGAAAGTTGTTCTTTCAGCGGATATCCACAAGTTTCTGACGGATCTACTATATATAAAATAACATGAGCCAAGTACTGTAATGCAGTAATTGCTTGTAATTCTATGGGATTTCTCTCATTAAGAGGTCGATCAAGAAGACCAGGAGTATCAACAATCTGAAATATCGAAAGACCCCTTTGGTTGTGGCCTATCTTGACATCTTGTGTCGTAAAGGGATATTCTGCTATTTCTGGTTTTGCCGTAGATGCATGTGCTACAAAACTGCTTTTTCCGACATTAGGATAACCTGCAATGACTATCGTAAGTTTTTTTGGATCAACTGAGGGGAGTTTCCTCAATTTTTGTCTAGCTTCTCGCATTAGGTTTAAGTTATCTTCAATTCTATGAATTATTGAATTTAAACGTCCATACGCCGCTCTACTTGAGCGTATGACCTCTTCTACCTCATTTGTTCGCTTGATTTTGAGGATATAGTTTGAAATTAACCTTTTAACCACTCTACGAGTGCCGTAAATTGAACCCAGTGCTTTTTTGAAGCGATCTCTTCCAATAAGTATATCTGCTAATTCAGAATAAAATGGATGCACACGGTCTATTGAAGGGATTTGTTTTACTATACGTGTTAGGCGTGAGTCTAGAAATTGTTCTATAACTCTTAATTTCTTTATTTCTTTACGCTTTATTCGAATGATGCGTCGCACTTTTTTAGGAATCTTCACCTCTACACGAGACGCTTTACGGAAAGCTTGATCGATGAGCTCCTCTGACTTCGGGACGTAGTTAATCTGAGCAAATGGATTTACGCTCTCAGAAATCTTAGACACCTTCTCTGCAGAGTATAGGCTCTAATCCACTATACAGTTGTGGAAGAGTTTTCATCTGCTTTTAGCATGTTCTCTAATTGCCGGGTTTTTTCCATTGTAAGGTTAAATAACCCTTCTGTAACAATATTTTCCTCTTTAGCATATTCTAGTTTTTCTAAATCGATGACATTGATAGAATCCTCGGTTTTGATTAAATCTACTTCAAGATCAACATAACGAACTCGATGAGGCTCTGGATAGAGTTCTACAGGGGTATTTATGTTGAAATATTCTCCTTTGTACATTCCATCTCGCGAAAAATACGTCGTTTTTACAAACCAGTCTCCTTCTTTTACCTCCATTACACCATAATCGCCAGCTTCCTTAGGAAGATCAAGACCATCAAATTTTCCTCCAGCCTTGAACATTCGTTTTAGTTTCAATTTTCTTTCATTAGGATCACTTTTTATTACGTATCCAGGCGATAGAAAAAGTGTCCTTCCGTTCAACTTAACATGATCAATACAGACTTCCGAGCCTAATGAAGGAAATATTTCGAGAAATGTGAAATCAGTAGCCTCATTTATAATAACATGGTGTTCAGGCAATTTGGCAAGAATTTTTTCGCCAAAATCAACCAATAATGAAAAATCATTAGCTTTTAACTTGTGATGGTCTTTGATAGTTGCAACAACCTTGCTTCTGATCTCATCGAGTTTTGTTTTAGAAAGACTTGGAAATTCTAAGAAAGTTGTTGTATTCTCTTCATATACAGCTGCTGGCGCTTTGGTCTTTTCGGCTTTCTTAAATATCATCCGTGCTAGCTTTTTTAAGCCATCAATTTCAGCGATGAGTTCTGCTACATCTTCTGAAACTGCTGCTGTACGCCATAAGATTCCCCATGAGTCGGGTTTGATTGTTTTCCCGAGAAAGAATAGGTCATCTCGTTTTTTTCCGCGAATTTTATGGCTTATCCGAACCGCATTTTCAGGAATTAAGACAGCATACCTACCCGCTATCGTAATATCTTGCCGTACTTCAGGTAGTCCAGGTCTAACTTTTTCTACGCGAACGAGAAGTTCGTCACCTTCATTGACTTCTCCATAAAAATTCTCATCATTCAAGCGAAGTATGCCTTCTGTTTTTCCTAGATTTAAAATCGCATAATTCCTTTCTGTGTTTATTCTTGTAATAATGCCTTTATAGATGCCATTCGGACTGACTTTTGTGTAGAACACCGTAAGATCGGGAAGAAGCGCCCGCAATATTTCCAATAGTTTTTCAATAACCTCCTCTTGCCCATTGATTTCTATGCCTTGTCTATTTCGTCTATCAAGAATATCTAGGTCGATTGGTACACGTAAAGCCTCAATTCCACTAAAACGCTTTAAAATAACAGCTGAAGGATATGTTAGTTTAAATTCATGATCTATGAGGATTTTAGCCAAAGCGGTCGAATATATTCCTCTGAGACGAACTGTTGTTTCGTTTTTTTCCATCGTTTCTTCCTCATTATCTAAAATTGTCCAAAATGAATGTCTTAAAAAGTCGACCAATTGTTCCCGATAGTTAAAAGTGTGGTGCGGGGGACGGGATTTTCATTCCAACGGCTTAGCGCCCAGGAATTTTGAACCCGCGCAGGCATCGGCGAAATCTAGGTTACCTATAATTTCTCTACGCCAACGGATCCTGAGTCCGTCTCCTTTGACCTAGTTCCCGTCGTTCTCTCATGAGGAGTGACCTCGGACACCCCCGCAATGAAATACATCACGATTTAATCGCTTTTTAAAAGCATCTATTTAAAATTATAAGAAATATGCCTTCAAATATCATTTGTATTTTAAAACCGCATTATGGGTGTCTGCTGCTACTTCTTAATTTGCATAGAGGTTACCGATTCTTTTTATGATTTCGTGACCTTTAATTCGTTCAGAAACCATTGCTCTTTGCGAACATTAAGTACAATCGACGTATTTGTACGCTCTATGTCGGGTATAGAAAGAACGTCCTTAATAAACTTATCAAGGTCATTTCGAGAACTAAAGCGCGAAATTACTGCAATGTCATATTCCCCAGTGATGTCGTATACTGCCATTACTGGGGTATGTTGCGCAATCTTTTCCTCCACTTCAAGGAGTTTTCCTCCCTTAACCCTTACAAGGGTTAGCGCAGTTAATTGGTAGCCCAATTTCTCGTAATCTAGGACTACAGAGTATCCTTTAATGATTCCTTGTTCATCAAGTTTTTTCACACGATTATGGACTGTTCCAGCGGCGATTTTAAGTTTTTCGGCAATTGAACGGTAACTAAGGCGGGCATCCTTTTGAAGAAGTTTTAAAATATCTAAATCTGTCTCATCAGGGATAAACTCACGTTCTTGTGACATATTGCACACAACCTATTTATGTCTCAGTTTCT
>JAEOSO010000138.1 GCA_016840315.1 Candidatus Borrarchaeota archaeon
TCTGGGCCAGGAGTGCGACTGGATTTGCTTATTCATGCCGTCACGACCACTTTGTTAGAGCGTCTCCTTTTCTTTCAGCACCATCTGTAGGATCAGGTCTGGGCCAGGGAACAATGGAATACTGGAATGATGGGTGCAATTGTTATTTGTTAATAGTCACTTGTTATTCGAATAACTAATAACGAATAACCAATAACGGAAGTGCATGCATAAACCGGCTGCCACTAAAAGCTTTCTAATTTCAATAAGTTGTAGAGTTTCCGAGACGTTATATTAATTATAGAAGAGGAGGGTTTGGGCCATGATTAGAAAATTTTTGATTCTTACTGTCTTAATCGTTTTGTTTCCAACTTTTTCCTATTGCTTTGACTTATATGTACACAGCGTTAAAGCACCTTTGTATCAGACACCTTCTATCGGCTCCAAAAAGATTATTGAGTTGAAAAAAGGAGCAAAGGTCATCGGTATCGAAGAGAAAGCAAGCTGGTATAAGGTAAGATATAAAGGCAAAGACGGCTGGGTTTATAAGCTAATGGTAAAAAAAACGCCCCCTTTGGAGACCAAGGGCTTATTTACCAGATTGAAGTCTCTGTTCCGTCGGATTCATGTGCTTAGAGAAAAGTCTCGAAGAAGACCTTCATCATATACAACAACGGCAGCCGCCAGAGGTTTGAGAGACAAAAGACAGCGCTTCGCCGATAAATATCGGCTTGACTATGAAGCCCTGGAAAAAATAGAGTCTATTGAAATCAGCGATAATCAAGCGCTGGAGTTTTTGACGAAAGGTGTTTCAAATGAATAAGATAATTAGATTTATTCCGGCACTATTGATAATCAGTATCATTTTAGTGGATTTTACTTTTGCTGGAGAAGGCAGGCAAAGGATTTCTTCAACTTCAAGCGAGTATTCAGATGTAAGTGACATTGAAGCGGAAATCAGGTTTGGAAGGGAGCTCGCCGCACGTATCTTAGGGAATTACAAGCTTCTTGAGGACGAAAAGATCAACAGATACGTGAATCTGGTCGGAAAAGGACTGGCCCTTTATGCAGGTAGGCCAGAGATAAGGTATCACTTCGGAGTTCTTGATTCCGATGAAATAAATGCCTTTGCAGCTCCCGGTGGGTATATATTTATCACCAGGGGTGCATTAATGAAAATGGATAACGAGGCACAGCTGGCTGGGGTTCTTGCGCATGAGATCGCCCATGTTGTAAAAAAACATGTTGTCAAGGAACTGAATATTAGAGGAGATGAGGGATCGGGAGCTGCCGGAATTGCCAGCCTGGTAGGAGGTTCGACCGGCACCCTTAGAGTAGCCCTGGAACAGGCACTCGATGATGCAGCAGATATTTTGTTTAATAAAGGCTATAAGATAAAGGATGAAATTGAGGCCGACAGGGTTGGTATTTTGGTGGCAAGTGTTGCCGGTTACGACCCTTCGGGGTTAAAAGAATTTCTGAACAATGTCAAGAGTTTTGAGAAGGAAGACAAAACATACAAAGGTGAGCACCCTATATTTGAGGTTCGAATGAGAGAAATAAACGAAACATTACGGGCTCACGGACTGCAAGATGTGAAAAAAGCAAAAGCCAGGGAGAGATTTTATGAAAATATCAAGAAGTAGAATCTACTATTTAGTCTCTTGTTGTCTCGTTTTTCTTGTTGCTCCTGGTGTTTTTGCTGATGATTTTCATTATGTAAATATACTTGTCGGCAATCGAGCTGCGGGATTGGGTGGAGCTTACACTGCCCTATCTGACGACCCTGCCGGCTGTTATTACAATCCTGCTGGAATAGCTTTCTCTCCGTATATCAGCTTATCTGCCAGTGTAAATGCCTTCAGCACATCGACAAAAACGTATAAAGATGCAATGAGGGATGTAAACGGAAATACTCTTGACTGGGAACAGGAGTCTTCGAGTCTGCTTCCGAATTTTTTCGGACTGGTTCGGAAATTCGGACCCGGAAAGCTGGGTTTATCCTATGCTGTACCGGATTCAATCCGGAGACAACAAAAGCAGGCCTTCCATAATATCAAATCCTACTTACCTGACAACCCCATTGAAACATACACGATAAACATTAATGACAACGACGAAACATATTTGTTCGGACCATCTTATGCATATAAACTTACCGATTCATTCACTATTGGAGCGACGCTGTACGTTTATTACAGGGACATGGAAGTGATCAGGACCCAGCTACTTCAGTTTGAGCAGGGACAACATTACCTTATCAGTTATTATGACACGAAAAAAGATTGGGGATACAAACCTATCCTTGGAGTGATGTGGGAGCCATTAGACAAGCTTGCAATCGGTTTATCTGCTTCAAAGATATATGTCACTTCAAGTGATCACGAAGAACAGGTTATTTTCAGGGATACGTCATCAGATGTCCCCTATGCTATTGATTCCACAATCTACGACTTCAGTGACACGAATACAATATACTACTCAAGCTTGACTGACAGCGAAAAAGATAAATTCCCCCTTTCCATCTCACTGGGGCTTACATACTTTGCCTCTTCAAGGCTCCTGTTCTCAGGAGACATAAAATATCATGAAAAAGTTTCTTATAAAGAGGCCATTTATAACTATTCTCTGGGGACCGAGTATTATTTCACAGACAGTCTTGCTGTGAGAGCCGGATTTTTCACGGATAAGGCTAACACACCATCAGTATCATCTCGTAAAGTTAATCAGCCGGAACATATAGATATTTATGGAGCAAGCTTGAGTTTCACCACATTTCACAAAAGATCAAGCATTACGCTGGGAATGTCATATGGATTTGGAAAAGGGGAGGCCCAGGTTGTAGCTGATAGCACTGCGATACAGGATGTTGAGATAAGAAACCTTGCTGCTTATCTTTCTGCCTCTTATAGTTATTGATACGTATCCACT
>JAEOSO010000064.1 GCA_016840315.1 Candidatus Borrarchaeota archaeon
CACTTATAGAATTAGCAGAAAAGTTCAGAGCAGTTGGAAATACCATAGGCTCCTTAGGAACATCATTACGAACAAATTGCCATGTCCCTGCGCCTAAAGAGGGGCGTACAAGCCACGAATTATGCTCTAGTTCTATGATAAAGCCAATTCCAACAAGTCTAGAGGATTATTAGAGTGTTTTGCTTTCCTTTGGATTAAGATGTCAGTAATTGCGATACGATATGATTGCATCTAAAATCCGATTCTTTGTTGTCTTCTCTTGCATTGCTATCCTGTTTCATTCTTTTGGGATTCAATTCTTTAAATAAGATTCAGTACATAAAAAATCGGACTTATTGGTATTGAATTCAAACTTAAAGGTTCTAAAATATCAATTTATTGGTACGAAATCAAAATATTTAAATAGGATCACGCTTTAGGTCACAAGCTTCTCAAGTGCTTGTGATCCATAATCGTTTTTAATTCAACATGGTGGTTCTGTGAGTCACTTAAAAAACCAAAATTTCTTTGAATTGCAGTTCAAGCCAGATTTAAGGATTTCTGAAAGTGTTCTGCTATTAGATACAACTCTCAGAGAGGGAGAACAAACTCCAAATGTTTTCTTTAAGTTAGAAGATAAAATAAAGATTGCACAACTTCTAGATGAATTTGGAGTGCACATGATTGAGGCTGGCTGTCCTAGTGTATCAAAGGGAGTTAAAGTCGCTGTAAAATCAATTGCGGAACAAGGTTTGAAGGCAGAAGTTCTCGCCCATGTAAGAGCAAATGAACAAGACATTAACGAAGCGATTGATTGTGATGTTGATCGTGTTGCTATCTTTCTTGCCACTTCAGATATACATCTTGAGTATAAATTGAAAAAAACTCGAGAACAAGTGTTAGACATGATCGAAACTTCTGTACGTCACGCTTTTAATCATGGATTAAAAGTGCGTTTTACACCTGAAGATGCAACGCGATCTGATCCACATTTCTTAATACAAGCGTGTCGTATAGCATACGAAGCTGGTGCAGATAGAGTTTCAATAGCGGATACAGTAGGCATGTTAACTCCCAGTGGAATGCAAGGCTTTGTTAAATTCATGCAACGCCATCTGGGGAATAGTGTTGGAATAGACGTACATTGCCACAATGATCTTGGCTTGGCTGCTGCCAATGCATTAGCTGGACTTGAAGCCGGTGCTAATTGTGTACATGCCACTGTAAATGGGTTAGGAGAAAGGACTGGTATTACAGGGCTTGAGGAAATCAGTGTTGCTCTCTCTGTAGTATATGGACTTGACCTTGGTTTTAAACTCGACATGCTTCCAAAAATAGCCCAATTTGTTGAAAGAGCGAGTGGCGTTGTTGTGGGCCAGCAAGCAGTTGTTGTTGGAGATTATGCTTTTTCCCACAAAGCTGGTGTGCATTCTGCAGGAGTTCTCGCGAACCCTAAAACATACGAAATATTTTCTCCAGAACTTGTTGGAAGAAGAAGACAAATTTTAGTCGACAGATACGCAGGTAAGAAAGCCGTTGAGGAAAAGTTAAAAGAACTCGGCATTACAGTTAATGATGATCAACTGAGCAAGATCGTTAAAAAAATCAAAGAGGTAGCAGATACGAAGCGTAATTTTTATGAGGAGGATATTCTTGAGATTGCGGAAGAAGTTCTTCAAGTAAGCTTTAGGGGGATATCACCTAGTAAAGTTATGGGCTTGATTTCGGCTAAAGTCGATTCTTCATACTACACAAGTTACATTGTGAGGCGAATGTCTGCCCTTCCATTAGATAGGGTCTACGAAACTAGTGGCGAATATGAAATTGTAGCGATAGCTCAAGCAGAATCTGTTCCAGAACTGAATGATCTTCTGGAAAAAATCAGAGCAATTGAAGGCGTAGCTCATACAAACACAAAGGTCATTTTAAAACAGTTTGAAACAATGAACTCGAACCATTCACATACGCAATTCGTGTGATGACATGCCTCTAGAACTTTATGGAGAATACAAGTTTATTTTTCTTCAATGTCACGTTTCAGGTGAGCATATCTCTTCCACTGCTCCGTCTTCACATAATGTCGTCGGCTATATGCAAAATAGATCCCCAAGCCGATAAGTACCCATAAAATTGTAACGTACCATGCCGTGGGACTAAACTGAAAGAGAAATACGGCAAGCGCCATGTTTGCACACATTGCAACAATTGGAATTATTGGAAAGAACTTCATGCGATAGCCATAATCCAATTGATCGCCTATCTTTCTTCGAATCATGATTGCAGAAAGATTGACTAACATAAACAGGAAAAGAAACATAAGTGATGTTGCGGATGCAACGTCTTCAAGAGGTACTGACACACTCATAAAAATCATTAACATGCCTGAAAAGAAAAGAGCCACATACGGCGTACGATTTTTTCTATGAATCGTAGCTATTTTTCTCGGAAGAAATTTGTCACGAGCCATCGCGAAGGAAACACGAGTGCTACTGTATGTTGTTGCGTTTAATGCGGACATGGTAGATAACAGACCGCCAATAATGAGTAGTAATACACCAAAGGGCATAAATTGCTTAGCAGCTTCGACTAAACCAAGTTCTTGGAATTCTCCTAAATATTGCCATGTTGTCCCACTTTCAACTGTGAGGGCACCCAAAGAAACAAACGCAACAAGACAATAAATCGGAAGGACAATTAAAATTGATAGAATCACTGCTCGTGGCACATTTTTCCTTGGGTTTCGTACTTCCTCACCAGCCTGAGCGATGATCTCGTAGCCTTCAAATGCGATGAACGTCAAGCCGCACGCAATAAATATGCTACCTAAACCATTTGGAATGAAGGGAGAAAAATTACTAAAACCGAAGTCTGGTTTGTTATACATCACCCATAAACCAGATCCAATAAATATAGCCAATATAACTATTTTTGCAACGGTGAAAACATTTTCGGCCATCCCTGTTTCAGAAACCCCTTTAAAATTAATTAAAAGAAAGAAACAAATGACAATGACTGCAAAAAGTTTTATTGTTATCTCAAAGCTCAATCCAAAAAAAGAAATACCCATAAGTTCAAGGATAAGTGCAAAATATGCTCCAAAGCCAAGGGCATAAAGGCTTCCAGCAACAGTATGGGCAAACCAATCCATCCAGCCTGACACAAAGCCACTTGGACCTGGTAATCCCTCTCTAACCCATAAATATCCGCCTCCTGCCCCTGGCATAGCGGATCCTAACTCAGCATAGCACAATGCGGTGAAAGAGGTTATAATACCGTTAACTAAAAATACCAGTATGAGCGCAGGACCTGCAATTCCGGCGGCAACTCCTGTAAGTACAAAGATTCCTGCCCCAATCATGGCGCCTACGCCAATCATCGTAATGTCAAATAAACTCAGGGTTCGTGCTAATTCATGTTCGTAAGAAGAATCGGTATCCATAAAAAGCCGCTCACATAAATTGGAGACAAATGTATGCAATAAGCGTCATATATGCCAGATCTGTGTGAAACTGTGAGAAAATGCTTGGATATAAAAATCTTGCCTTTGTGGATTGCACCTTCAATGTCTCCCCTTTGTCTAAATATGTTTGGTATTGAAAATTCTTTGATATTCTTAGATATAACTTACCCTGCTGACTAAGAAAAATAGCATAAAGCGAAAGGTATAAGACTTTAATGAACTAATAATATAGCAGAAAGGAAGTGGAGGTTTCAGAATTCAACGTTCTCGACCAACGAGAAATAGTTTTTTAGACGATTTAGAATGGGGCTGTTCCTTAGGTCTCGATAATATTTTGCTCCCGATCAAAGGCTTTCCTGCTGAAGGAGATGCAATTACTCTGGCATTCTTTTTGGCAGAATGTGCTAATTCTAAGATTCATATCTTGCACGTTGAAGAGGAAGAAGAAGAAACAGGATTGCTTGAAGATTTATATGAGGAAATTAGTACGTATGCAGAAGAAATGAAAATAAACGTAGAACTTGAAACGGTCGAAGACGATAGAAGCACAGTAGATTTGATTTTAAACAAAGCTCAGGAGATAAATGCAGACCTCATAGTCATGGGGGCTCAACGTCTTAAGTTGACCAGAGAATTATTTGGCACACATTCTACGGAAGTTGCAAGAAGAGCTGGACAATTGAATGTGCCCGTCTTTGTCGTGTTTACACCTTTCGAAGATTGGACAGCGTATAGAAGGGTTCGAGTACATCGTATCCTTATTCCATATAGATCATTAGATGTAGATAAGGCCGCTCTTAAATTAACTACAGCCATGGCTTCATGTGCTTACAGCGTTGTATCTCCAAGTGTTGAAATTCACATCGCCCATGTTCTTGAATTACCAGACATTCTCCCACTAGACGCAACTTCCCCTGAAATTAAACAGGAGGAAAAAGAATTTCTTAGGGACGTTGGAGAGTACACTTGCTTAGTTGGCGAGCCTTTAATTCCTCGAATCATTGTAGGAAGAGATTTCAGCAAATCAATCGTCGAATTCACGAAAAAGCTCAACTTTGATCTGCTTGTTATAGCTGCCAAACATCGACCTAGGGGATTTGGAGGTCTCCTTGGCTCAGATGTGTACAATATTGCAAAGCGGGCATACTGTACTACAGCCGTAATCTTTCGATAACGGCACTGCAACTAGTAAAAAACTGTCTTTCTATCACAAAAGTACCTCTTTACTGCGTCCTAGTACCTGTGCGTTGATAAATTGGTCGAAAATCTGCATAATACCTTCGTCTTCACTCAATATGCAGACAAACTCGTCTTCTGGTGCTTCTGGTCCGAATAGTACTTCTTCTCTGTCTCTTACCACCGCCCAGTAGTCTTTTAGTGAGTATTGTTTAAATCGGATGTTTCCTTTGGCGATCAGTTCTTTTATTACATCTCCGTATTCTTGAAGGTCTATATCTGCAACAAATACGATACGTATTCGAGTAGATGCATTTTTTGCAGTTCCGAGGAGTTCACGAGTAAGTGTGGGTGTAGCAACAGTTATGTTTGATTTAGTTCTAAGAATCATGTCCCTTGCATAGTTCAACGCATTTGCTTTTCCTTCAACTGTAAAGATTTTTTGATACCCAGGAATTCTTATGAATTTACTGTCATCTACAATTTTATTTAAAACCTTCTCAGTCTCTTCGACAAGATAAACGCTGGCTTCAATTTTTTCATTAATTGCTTGCTTCGAGCTAGATATTCTCTGCTTATAGTAAGCCCGCTTTTCTATAAGAAAATTAGATATATCAGTATCTAGGGAAGTAATTGATTCATTTAAAGACGTTTCCAACTGTTTCATGGAATCAGATAACATAGTTTCGACAATTTTTGAGGTTTCCTGAATTTTTTCTCTCGAAGAAGCGATGATATGTGAGAACCGGTCTTCTAATTTTTGAGTATAGTCATCTAGAGATTTTTCTATCTCATTACTCTGAAATTGAGCAATACTTGTCATTAGTTCCTCTTTTAATGCTGAAGTAGTGGATTTACAATGTTCAACAGTCTCCTGAAGAACATGTACAAGATTATCTGAAAGGTTAGCGGTTGTTGAATCTACGTTTTCAAGTAAATCCTTTTTTACATCACGTTTGAACATATCATTGTCTAATATCAAGGTATCTTTTAGATTATTGGTTTTAACATCGAATTCTTTTTCAGCTTGTGTAAACTCATCCGTTTTTATAACAGCCTCAGTATATAATCTACGAATTTCTTCAATTATAGAGAGAAATTTTGCTTCATTGGCAGTGACTATTTGAGAGATAGTGTTTTGAAATTGCTCTTTTGAAGTATTTAAGCAGTCTTTATAGTTCAAAAAAATGTCTTCAGTATCTGGCTGGCTTTTTAATAGTTTTTCTTCATGGGTTTCAACATGGCTATCCAGTTCGCTGATAATATGGTTGCGGAGTTTTAATAACGGTGCATTTTCATCCAAAAAATAATTCCGAATTATCTGGACAAAGATATTTGAATATTGCTCTTTTGTCTCTATAATAAGATTATCTAAATTAGAAAATGTCGAGGAAATACTTTTTTCCAGCGTTTCTTTTTCTTTTAGATAACTTCCGTAAAAATTCTCAATAGCCAAAGTAAATTTTGATGTATATTTTTCAGTGAATTCCTTTAGAGAGGATAGCGTATCTTGAAGAGCACCCTCCAGATCTTTTTCAATCTGAAACCTAAGATTCAACATCTCGTATCTGAAGTTTCGATCAAATTCAACTGTTGATAGAAGTTGAGACTGAAGGGCTATATATCTAGGGATCAACCCTTCGACTTTTTTTAAAAATCCGAGATTTATAAGATCCTCTACAACTTTTGATACTTTTAATAGGTCAAATCCAGTAATCAGACTCACTTGACCGATTGCAGACGCGGATCCCATTGAATAAATCGCTAAGTATACTTGATATTGCTCTTCGTCTAATCCCATTTTAGAAAGGATTTCGTTATTAATCGTACTCATTTCGTAAAGCCTCACATAAAATCATTTTTCTTGATCATAAACCTTATGAAAAACTAGAAATACAATAAATAAAAAATCTTCGATGTAAAAAACTTTCTGTTAGCTATCTTTTCCTTTTTATTCGCTGAGTAACTAGATTTTGGTTGATTAGCGAATCCATCAATTCTTATGAAGTGTTGATGTTTAAATGGATTTACTTAAAATTAGGGCACTATACAGATATTAGAAATCAACAAAGACGCATTATTCCATTACTGAAGATGATTTAACTAACTCAAGGATTTTCTTTCCTAAATCCAGAATTTTTTTATCGGTTTCACTAATCGTTTCAACAGGCTCAGCCGGCTCCTCTGTCGATGTTCCTGCTAAAGCATCCACAAATTGTGGTAAGTGGCGATCCATTATGCCAAATTGAACTCTTAAACCGATTTTTGTTTCTCTTATCGCGTCATCCGGAAAAAACACTGCGATATTAGTCCATCCTTTTGTTGCTTCTTTGCTTATAACCATTCTAATGTCCCCGAAAGTAAACCAGATATCTTCATTCTCTTCTTTTTCGGCTCCCTTTGCTCTTTCCTTTTCGCTCATTTTCGTTACCTCATCTAATTGATTAATCTAGGGAGCTAACTTCTAAACTCAAAACTATGACTAAATTAACTCCATTATATAATAGTATATTATCCTATTTGAATTATTCTGCTATTAGAAGACTATAGAATTCTTTGCTAAGTTTATAGAGTGTTAGAACTCTCTTCTGATTTCCGACAAAACCATGTTAAAGAGAGTTTATTCCTTCTTAAAAATAGGCGAACGTTCTCCTGATTTTTCTCTAAAGATTTTAAAATTATGAAAAAAAGAGAGAGGTATATTTGATAGAGTCACTATTTTAGAAGTTTCAGTATTTCGTCGAGAGCCGCACTCCATTCGCGTACAGTTAAATTCCCAAAACTAAATGTAGCATTGGGATCATATGATCTGTCTAGGGAAATTGCTTTAATCGATGTGGCACCGTGCTTTATCGAGGCGAGAATTTGAGTTTGGAAGTAATAGAGACCACCTAGATAGAAAACAACGTCATAGCCACCGTTTCCGTCTAAACCTTTCCAATCAGGATCAATAATCCGATTTGTGATATCAGCAACACCCATTAGAGCAGCAGGCTTGAAATCTCTTTCAAGAAAGCCCTTCATGGTATGCGCTGCAGCTACAACTGGAATACCTGTCTTATTAGCGAATTCTATTGCAAAATCAATGGATTTCTTGTCTCCTACATTATCCTTTAATGCAAGGCTTCCAACGGTTAATAATGGACGTTTGGCACGCTTAATTAAATTAACAACAGTTTTTGGACTCATAACTGTAGCTGTAAGAGGTCCTCTTACGTTTGGCAAATTATATGGCAATCTCATTTTTTTCCCCTCATTCCTTCCTTTTTCTAATTAATCTGGGTAGCAATGTTGGATCAGGAATTTCTCTTGGTTCCCATCCTTTTTCCTTCAAGTGTGCCATGACCTTGTCCTTTATTGTTATTGGCACATCAGCTTCGGTTCGAACGAACTTGTAGACATCATCTGGAAATACGCCAAAGTATTTCTGGTGTAGATCGATATAATGTGTCAATTTAATTGCTCTACCTTTCGTAGTATCGTTTGCTCTCAAGCAAAGTTTCGCTGTAGCAACGATCGCTTCTTCTATGGACTCCGCGGCATAAATTAAATGTTCTGGTGTTGGGCCAACATATGTTTTTTCTCCGGTCCTTGCATTGTATACTTCCCAGTCCTCGTCTTTCTCGGATCTTCCCATGTAGAAGCGTCTATATTTGCCACCATGTGGCCCGATAATCACGGGAATGCCAAGTCTGTTGCACCCAGTTCCAATTGATGCTGCTTTTTGACTCATTGCTCCCCACGCAATTCCTACTGCTCCGACACGATTTAAGATATAGTCTGCAATTTCTTCGTAATTTCCGCGCAATGGTCGTTTTGCGAAGATGTTAGCGATTTTTACCACTGCTCCATCAATATGGCTATTGGAAACACATGAACCAACGTTTACTAACCCACCAGCATCAAAATACCCCGGATATTTTTCATAAAGAGTCTTGCCTTCTTCGTCTCTGTATTTTCCAATGTCCATAGCAGCGCAACCGCTTGTAACTACAATAAATCGCCGTTTCAAGAATTCTTCAGCCAGTTTGCCTACTTCACTTGCACCATTAGGATAATTTGCGCAACCAACGATTGCGACCACACCTGGAATTTCGCCCAAGACTATAGGTGCACCTACGTCTCTGATTTCTATATCAGTGATTGGACCCCTTCCAGCACGCACATTATACTTTTCTTCTTTGATGTACTTTTCAGCTGCTTTTTCAATCACACTCAGAATATCAATGTCGTCACGACAGATATCTTCGCAGCGTGCGCAGCCTATACAAAGATCATGAAGTTCGGCAAGTGGTTGATAATCACCTTGTTTTGCAGCTTCCATTGCAGTAGGGATGTCAAGGTCAACTGGACAAGCCCTCTTACAAAGTTCACAATTTACGCATCTATTAACCATCTCTACAAATTCTTCATCACTTGGGATTACCTTGAATTTTTGTCTCTTTGGTGCGATCTGCTGAGCTACTTTAACTGCAACTTCAGCAGCAATATCTGGCTCTAATATCAATGCTCCAGGCTCACGATAAGACACAAGGTCGTCTACTATCTGATCAATTGGATCATGTGTGCGATCTGTAAGTCCTAACGTCATCTTATCCAATGTTGCTATGACTGGTGCTTTTACCTCCTGAGCAACGTCAAGTATATCTGTTCTCACGCATTGTTCATCGACAACTACAACGTCAGGGAGACCAGAACGAATGAATTTTAACTGTTCATAGATTGCTCCAACGACCTTAGCTTGATGTGAGTAACGAGTGATATCAAGGGCTGTGCAGCAAATTCCGCAGAGTTCCATGTCTTTGTAGATATCATTTGCATTTAAGTAGTCAGCAATCTCTGCTCCTGCAGCTACATTATGACCGATTGCTAAAATAGTCGGCTTAGAACTGTCTATGGTGCCTGCTCCAAGTTCGATTAGGGGAGCATCTGGTTCACCTTTTGGAAGATTGTAGCCAACGATTTGGGCAATATCCGCGATCTCCATACCTAGCGAA
>JAEOSO010000065.1 GCA_016840315.1 Candidatus Borrarchaeota archaeon
TTTTTTTATTTTAACATATAAAGAAAAAGGAACCGTAGTTTATAATGGTTTCAATTTCATGAGGATATGCACTCCTCAGAGATGAAAATACATCAGCCAAATTAATAATACAAGAGGAGATTTGTGATGGATGACGTAGATGTTAAAGTTTTTGTAAGAGACGAAAACAAATGCCCATTCTGTCCAGACGCGATTAGTTTAGTCAACCTAGATACTAGGAAATTATCTAATGAGCTTAGAATTAATCTTGAAATCATTTCTTTAGATGAAAGCCCTGAACTAGCCGAAAAACACAATATTTCTGGTGTACCGACGATTCTAATTGGAGAAAACATAAAATATGTGGGCTTACCCGTAGGATTGGAACGACGAGTCTTTACAAATACTCTAAAATTGGTTGCTGAAGGAAAATCATCAACAAGATTAAAAGAGGAACAAATAACAAAATTAAGCGGGCTAAAAAAGTCATCTACTGTCAAAGTAATTACCACTTCGAGCTGCCCTTACTGCCCGAAAGTTGTGTTCATGTCTAATCAACTCGCGGTCGCATCCGATGGAAAGGTAATCTCGGAAATAATTAATAGTACGGAGCTTCCAGAACTTGCAGCAAAATACCGTGTGACTGCAGTACCTACAACTGTCATCAACGAAAAAGTACGATTTCAAGGCATAATTGATATGGATTCTTTTATTGAAGAAATTACCCGGAAACCTCCTGTGTTAAGTTATTACATTTAAAGAAGGTGAATCGAATGAGCGAAAAAAAGGTTGTTCACGAAGTTGAATTAGATAAGGACATGAAGGCAATAGTAACTGTTTTCGAAGACCAGGTATGTATTGAAGTAGTTGATTGTAATAAAGAACTTACCTGCGTTAATTATTTCAAAATAGATGCTGCAAAAAAATTGGGAACTCTTCTGAGCTCCCTCTAAGTTTTTTCCAGAATTTAAACACTAGTGGATAGGGATAAGCGATTGAGCGCCGATAATTCAGAGCCTTTGGAAGAGAAAAAAGATCACTCTACCGAAAAAATGGAAAATCTCTTGAGTGAAGTACTTCTTTTTATTAACAAATTAAAAGCTCAGCCTCAACCTTCTCTGGAACTCGCAGGCATTCCTCCCGAAGAAATTCAAGAATACTTGCAACCAGGAAAAGTCTTTTCACTAGATAAAATATCGCGATTTTTTGAATATATCCCAATTTTTGATCAAATTAGGCGATTAAATATAGAGTACCCAACCGTAGAAACCTTAGTTGGATCGGGAGATTATGCTGATGCGTTTCAAATGATTACACCTCTTCTGAATGATTTTCAACAAGCTCTTGCATTAACACTCCCAAAAATAAAAGAACAAAGGGCATATTTTTCATTAACGAAACTTGTAACGCATCTCTATGTGCCAGCATATTTGCTAGCTGGTATAACTGGCGGACTTTCAGGCAATCTAAACTTTGTTATCAGCAATTTTAGTAAATCTGCTGACTTGTTATTGTTATTATCATCTACACCAAGAGAATTTTTTGTTGAAGCACAGTACCTTTTAGCCAGAGCCATGGTTGCTCTACAACACATCCCACAAGGAACAGAATCACCATTAACTTGGCAATCTGTATTTCGACTGAAACAGGCGATTACTTATTTTAGAAATACGCTTAGATTGGCAGAGGAGTTCAATCTTCAATGGCTTCAAATAAAATGCCTCATTGGCATAGCCGCTGCATATTTTGACTTAGACAGTAATGAAGATGCCGAATATATTCTCGAAGATGCGGTTGAACGCGTCCTCGATAAGCAAAATGACCTGATAGATCTATTACTCAATTATGGGGATGAAAGATATCGGTTAGGTGACATAGAGATTGCATCAATCTATCTTAGTAAGGCTGTTAATGTGGCGTTTGCCTTACAAGATCTTAACCTCATCAGTAAAACACTCACTAAACTTGAATATTCTTCTTCTAATGTTGATGAATTTGTTGAGCAAGCTATAGACTTAGCAAAGGAGACTGACCGGCGCGAGTTTGTGGTGCATTTTAAACTACTCAAAGAAAAAAGAAAGATTCCTCAAAAGCCATTTAAGTATACTTTTGATTATTATATGGATATAAATGAACTACCCGACGATCTTAAGACCTGGATGGTATTTTCACGCACTTATAAACTGGATGAAGATACAAAAAACATGTTGGTTGTCTGTTGGAATGGTAAAGTTGGTTCTAATTTAGCAATATATGAAACTGAGGACAGATTGAAAGAACTTCTTGAAGTCAAATCATTGAAGATGATCAAATTGGATGAAGGCGAGTATAGTATCAAGGAAGCTCCCGATAACCTAAAAAAAGAATATAGAATTCATGCACTGATATATCTAGGAACTGATGCAAAAATTAGCGTGAAAACGGAGCAGGAAACATTTGTAATTGCTCTCTAATTTTAGAGAAACCAATGGAGAATTTTAAGATGCCAGAAATCCCAAAAGAAAGGCAACTGTTCTGGCAACAGTTATTTGATTTACTGTTAGGAGTTGATGTTCCAACTGACACTGCGATTGAAGTTGAAGTTGCTAATGAAGTTATAAAGAAGTCCACTCTAGAGACCCCGATGGAAACAATCCGGAGCATACTCCTGGAGGGGAAATATATGACGAAAAGCAGTTGATGAACTTCTTGAGGTGGATGAAATTACAGCAACTGAACTTTATTTTATGGAAGGAAGAGAAGGACGGAGTTGGCAACGTAAAAAAAAGCATTATGACACAACATCTACCGAAACGGCATCAGAAGAATACTTCGATGACTAGTGCTCATAGCATTATAGCATTGTAACATTCTCTAAATTTTAGACAACGCACATGAAAAGAAAAAGAAATTGAAAAAAAGTGTAGTGGCTTTGGGCATGTGTTAGAACCGATGAAATATTGTTAGAAGAGTTAGACCATTGAAATAATGTCTTTATAACACTTATTTTTCGGTTTCTTCGGTTTTTTCGGTTTCTTCGGTTTTTTCGGTTTCTTCCATTTCGAATTCTTCTTCAAAGTCTTCTGCGTCAATTGGCGCTGGAGCTGGGGTAGTTGCCATAGTCCACCCTATCCAGGCGGCTATTAACAGAATCACTAAAACAGCAATGTATACTGGAATTCTTATTGCCCAGATTGAGTTCTCCGCTGTTAAGAATGGAACCCACGCTGTCAATAGTCCTGGGAAGATTGGTAATATGATTGCCCAGTAGCTGTACCCAAGAAGGATCAGGATCGAAACGAGGAAAATGATCCCGCCATATGCTTTATCTTTTGCCATTGTAAATTACTCCAAACCTTTTGTTGGGTTGTTATGTTCATTTCCATCTGAATTTCTATATTAAAAGGTATCGTTTTTTGAGAACTCTAAATTGGTGAAGAAGTACAGCGCGGCAATTTATGATAGGATGTGATGAATATCTTTCCAACTCGATTTAGACATTCCGAATTTTCTATATTATTCTACCTAGACTAACTGTGACATAAGAATGTGTATACCCTCTTTACTTCGATTTGAGTGAAGATATAGATTCGTTTTATATTTAATTTGGTGATTCAATTATAACTAGTGTCTCCATTCAGATTTCTACCTAAATCGTAAAAATAAATAAACGATCTAGACAATCTTCGTGCGAATATTTCTGAAAATTGAAAGTTTGGGAGGTATATTATTGTCTGAGAAGGATAATCTTTTTAACGCCCTTCTTGATTCTGTAAAATCCCTCAAATCTCTTTATACTCAAGCGATTACTTTAGCATACATCTCTGATCAGCTTTTTAGATTGAAAGACGCAAGAAGTGAAGAGTTTTTTAATAAAGCATTAACTATTGCGGAACAGATGCCTAATAACTTAGAGCAACTTGGCCTGCTGCAACATTTGATAGGCATGTTAGTAAATGCAGTTAAAGTAACTAATAATAAAGAAAAACTTGAAACGGCAATAAATATTGCCAAATCAATATATCTTCCCTATAACAGATTCTATAATCTTGTAGATATTTTGAAAATATTCTTTCATTTCCTAGGAAAAGATGAAACATTGGAACTCATTAAAGAAATATTACCCGCAATTGATGAAATCACAAGCAAATCATATCGTTTCGAACTCTTAAGCGAAATTGTTACAGTCTTATGCGACATGGGTGTTGCCTTTAATGATCTCGAACTAATTCAACAGGCGAAGCAACATCTTGAACAAATAGAAGTGTCCTCGTTTTATTATATAGCTCTTATTTCGATCGCAAAGGCATTTTTGAGTTATGCAGAAACCAATCAAGATCTAACTTGGATTTCGAATGCTCGTGAACTGCTGATGAAACTGCCTGAAATGTCATCACTTACAACTGCACTTATTGATGTTTCGTTTGCCTTTTTAAGGATGGAAAAAGAGAAACAAGCCGAAGAAGTGATTGAAGATGCAATTACATATGCTGAAAAAATCGAGGAATCTTCAAGACGCTCTGTTGCGCTCTCGTATATTGCTAAAGCGCTCATAAAATTGAATGAACACGATAAGGCTAAACAACATCTTCTATCAGCAGTAGAAGCAGCACTTACCCTCACCGATCAGAATTTATTAAATATGGCATGGCAAAGTATAATTGAAGCGATAAATGACTTGAATTCTGGCGATAAACTCTCTTTAATTCAGGAGATTGTTGAAACAGTTGAAAATCATTCTAATGTCACTTTACGTGCTTTTGCTATTAATCACGTTATTAACGCCCTTATGGTGAGTGCCGATATCGAAAAATCCGTTTTCCAAGAAATTTTGCACAAAGCAGTTGAAACAATCAAACTGATTAAAAACAAACTTGTACGTGAAACGGCCGCATTAAATCTTGCTGCGCTCTTAATAGAAAGGAGTTCAGAAATAGCAGATGAATTTCTTCTCAAAGCTATATTTGAGTTAGCAGAGCAAATAAGAGAAACTAGAAATTCTGCATATCTTTTTACAGATATTGCACGAGTAGTACTTTCATTTGGACGTAAAAAAGAGGCTGAAGAGTTATTGGATGGAGCCATGATAACTATAAGCCTGATTCCTAACGCTTTTACGAGGGCTCTTGTTCTTGTTTATGTGGCAAGAAGGTGCTCAGAACTAGGCCTACAGAAGAAATTCAATGATTTAGTTGAAGAACTCGTAGGAGTAGTCAACGAAATCGAATCGCCCAATGATTTAGTTAAAACAAAAACCGGCATTGCAGAATTGCTTATTCAAGGAAACGAAAAAGGGCGGGCAATACAATTCCTTCATCAGGCACTTGAAAATTCAAATGAACTTCCTAATGAATTGGAAAAGGCAGATGCAATAAGTTCCATTGCGAAGGTTGTTCTTTCCCTCTAATTTTCAACCTGTCCCCTGAGAATAGAGAAAAAAGATATTAGTCTGTTGAAAAAATCACATCGTAGGACCCGCTCTCAAGATAGATAGTTCGTCCAGACCCAGAATCTCGGCTTTGGTTTTCTTTCCAGAGGCTACAGCGAGTACTTCCTCGAAAAGTTCTTGCCCTACTTGTTCGATGGTTTTCTTACCTTCAACAATAACGGATGCATCGATATCCATGATTTCTTCACTTATTTTTTGTGCTTTCGGATTTCCTGTGAGTTTCAGCGTCGGCACGAGCATGGATCCTGTTGGAATCCCACGACCAGTAGTGACAACCAGTGTCTGAGCCCCTGCAGCGAACATACCTGTTATTGATTCGGGGTCTCGACCGGGCGTGTCCATGACGAGTAGCCCTTTCTTGGTTGGTCTAAACGCGTACTCCAGAACTTCTTGCAGCGGTGTTGTACCCGCCTTCATAACCGCCCCAAGTGATTTTTCTTCGATAGAGGTAAGTCCCATAGCTATGTTTCCTGCTGTTGGCTGACTTCCGCGTATATCAACACCCATCTGCTTAGCGTTTTCCTCGAAGCGTTTTACTATTCTAATGAGGTCATTGCCAACTTCTTCATTTACTGCCCGTCGCGCTAAGATGTGTTCTGCACCGATTATCTCTGTTGTTTCCGCGAGAATAACAGAACCACCTTCTTTGACGACCATATCTGACATCACACCCACTGCTGGATTTGCAGCAATGCCAGAGGTTGTGTCACTACCTCCACACTGTAATGCAATTACTAATTCACTGAGATCTACAGGTTCTCTTCTTAGCACTGATGCTTCTCGAGCCATTCTTTGAGCAATTACAGAACCTTTTTCGATGCTCTTTAGTAGTCCACCCGAATCTTGAACAATAAACCATTCTACTGGCTTCTTCAGTTCTGCTATCTTTGCGGCGAGTTCATTTGCGAGGACGTTCTCGCAGCCCCAGCCGACCACCAAAACGGAAGCTAAGTTTGGGTGGGATCCTAAACCTACTAGGGTTCGAACTGTTTGCTCATAATCCACTCCAATTTGAGCACAACCCTCCCTATGCATTATCGGAAGTGTCCCCTCTACTTGTTCAGTAATTTTTTGTACAACACTGTTTGCACACGTGACGCTAGACATGACACCGACGTAATTTCGGATACCTACTCTGCCGTCTTCTCTCTTATATCCTAAAAACTCCGCCAAAAAGATCACGCCTCCTTTATATCGCCTCTGCCTCTCATGCTCTCAATATTATGTACATGTGCGTGTTCGCCAACCGAAATAGGTGCTGTAGCTCTTCCAATCACTTCACTATATTTGATGATCTCCTCTCCTATTGCAATTGGCTTTATAGCGAACTTATGACCAAATTTAATATCCTGAGTTACTGTCATGTTTTCTTCCTTGTCCTCCCTGCTGACAAGGACTATTTCTCCCGCAGTAACATCAGCAATTAATGTAGCTACATTATCATTTTCGTTGATAACAATTGCGCGTTTTTCTGCCAAGATTACGCCTCCTCTTACTTCGCCCAACAATAAAAAAACTCAATAAGCTAAACTTAGACATGCGTTCGACTAAAAGTCTATATTAAAGTATGCTTTACTTTGGTATTTTAAGCTGTAAATTCTATTAATATTCTTGTTGAAGTATTTTAGCTGAGAGTGATAGAATGAGTCAAAAGTCGAAAAATATACAGAAAGAGTTTAGTATTAATCTACATTTAGTCGAAGGTCATCAATATCAATTTAAAGTAGATTTTGAACTACCAGATGTTGATGAACTTTTTGTTGATGAACCACCAGATGTTGGAGGCGAGGGAAAGGGTCCAAATGCGACACGCCTTCTTGCTTCAGCCATAGGGTTTTGTTTAAGTGCAAGCCTGGCCTTTTGTCTAAAAAAATCGAGATTAGAAGTAAAAGATCTCAAAACAAAAGTGCGTGGCGTTATTGCTCGAAATGAAGAAGGATACTGGAGAATACAAAGTATTCAGGTGGAAGTTACCCCCTCCATCGAGCCCGAAGATGCCCATAAAATTGAAAGATGCAGAGAAATATTCGAAAGATATTGTATTGTGACGGGAAGCGTTAAAAAAGGCATTCCTGTAGAGGTAACATTAAACTTCTCTTAATATTGCATTGTTGTGATTGGAAGACTGTGGAATGTTACAGAGGTCATCGCTGCTTCTATTTATTATTTTCTTTAGGTTTATTTAGGTTCATTTTTGGGATACACGTAAGTTCAGGCGTGTCTCTTAAAGACATGCAGAATTCGCAGATATTTTGAGCTATTCCGCTTAATTTCTCTTTGCTTCCTCCTCCTTCCTTTTTGATAAAGTTTTCAATTGAACTGATTAGTTCCTCATCTTTACTATAATCAGTTATGCCGCGTTGTTCCTTGATATATCTGGAAATAGCAGATTGAGTAAGCCCAAGTTTTTGTGCTGCCTCTTCCTGAGTTAATCCACTTTCGATAAGTTCTTTGGCTAGAAATGCACGAATCATAGGCAATATATATTTCACAATTGTTTCACATGGAGGGCGCATTTTTGTATCTCCTTATTCACCAATAAGAAAACCGATAGTTCTATTTATCATGCCACCGACATATTAACATTTCCTTTGCCCGTATTTCTATGGTTTCTTGTATCATCTGTCAGATAAGTGTATACTCCTACTTTTACATTTTACACATATCTGTTAGTTAGGATATTAATCAGATTGAATATCGTTAATCTTCTGTAGATTATGATGAATAAAGTCTAATTTCCTACTCCATACACTATTAAGAATTAAATATTTTAAGTGATTCAATACTACAATGTTTTTGTACTATTATTTTGCAGATAAATACATAGATTACAAAATATTAATTACAAAAAGAATGAGGGAAAAAAATGTCAGATAATCCCAAAAAAGAAGAAGAGGAAGGACTTGAGGAGAACGCATCGCGGTTTGTTGAACTCTCCAATTTATTTACCCAAATATTCAAAGATTTTTATGATAGCCAAGTAAAACTTACCAATGAGCATGAAACTCTTACTGAAGATATTTCATCTCTAGACAAGATTTGTGAGGGCCTTTCTAAAGAAATAACGAAACTTAATAAAGATGTTCTTGATGGCATGAAAGAACTTAAAAAAATGTCAGATACGGGTGCAAAGACATCGACTGGACGATTTGATGAGCTAGGAAAAAAACTTGAAGAAACGAATAACAGCAGTTTACAGGCACTCGAAGTTAATAAGGAAGAACTTATTCAAAATATAGGGATTTTAAAGGAATTTATTTCCAGCAATGTTGATACTGTGGTCACTGAAGCTAAAAACACAAAAGAATTAGTTCAGGAATTTGCAGAGGACGTTTCACAGAGGCTTGAAAAAGTCGAAAAAGACTTTGCTCAGTCAATAGACTCTCTAAATGAACGAGTGGATAATGGGATAAAAAATGTACAAGAAACTTTGCTGGAAAAAATAAACGAAAACGAGGAAAAAGTAACAGAATTGCACAATGAGCTAACCAATTCAGTAACTGAGAACAAAGATATACTTATCGAAAAATTTGACACACAATCTGATACACTAGCACAAATGAATCAGACAACTAATGAAAATTTAGGAAGTATCAGTAAAGAAGTTGAAAAACTAAAGATCGCTTACTTCGATAAGGTCATAACAGAATTCGATTCATTATCTAAACGTATCGATGCGTTAGATTCGGCAATTAAAGAACTCAATAAACGGGATACGATGCCTCCTACAGAGATCTTAAGTCGTCTGGAAGAAATTGAGAGAACAATTCTGCCTAGAAGTGATTTCGAGGGCAAAATGGAAGAACTAACTAAGGATCTTTCCAAGCAATTAAGTGCTATAAAAGTTGCAATGATCCGTGCATTTCCGGAAATAGAGGGAAAAGCTGAGGAAGCAGCAGTTGAGGAAGAAGAGGAGGAAGAGGAAGAAGAGGAAGAAGAGGAAGAAGAGGAAGAAGAGGAAGAAGAGGAAGAAGAGGATGACGAAACATCTTCAACGTCGCGTCGTGGAAGACCAAG
>JAEOSO010000139.1 GCA_016840315.1 Candidatus Borrarchaeota archaeon
AGTGCTTACATGTGACTCAGTATGTCTAATATACGGATCTAAAGATTCCACAAGTTTTGAATATGGACTATTTCTTAAGATCTCAACATTCTGAGTAAAAGGGAGCACCTCGTTTGCTTTTGATTTACCTTGTGTGAGATCATAGGCATATCTTGTTAGGTTTATGAAATCACGACTGAGTTCACACCACCTGCGATACCAGTCAAGAACATATTGCATTCCTATATCTCCTCTGACTTTTCCTCTCTTAGCAAGCATGGCCATTTGGTCTTTAAATAATGAGTCCTGTCTTAGAGTTTGAGTGGCCAGCCTCTCTATGTCTATTTTGCCAACATCTTTGAAAAACTTGTATCTTCTAACCATGTTTTTTCCTTTTTGGAAAGCTTTCCCAAGTAGTGAATTAAGCATATCGATGTATTCATCAGAGAGGCGATTTTGTTTTGCAATTTTTCTCATCATTTCTAGAAATGACTTAGATATGAAAAGTGTGTAAGCGAAGATTTCGTAGTAATTTGATTTTAACCTAAGAATTTTCTTGTCGTTTCGTGCGTATTTTCCACTTAGCAGTTTGTCAAATTCCTTTTTAAACTCAAAATCTGGTGTAAATTTTCCTTCCTTGATTTTCTGTATAGCGTCTCTCAGTCTGCTTCCATCCTTGTCAACAAGAAAATCAATATCGTCATAATAGGTCTGAATGTCTCTAATATGAGTCAAAGTATAATCGCCATCAGCATTTGCGGTTGTCTTAAGACTCAAAACATACATTCCGAAATCTCCCTCTTCCGAGGATACATGTATTTTTTTGAATCCTTTCCTTAATGTAACATTGCTCTTGATTTTATCTTTTGAAATCTTCACATCATAACTTGCGACTTTAAAGTGCTTCTTATACAATAAATCCATCAGATTGATGAAATCTTTGCTTTTCATTTTCCCCAAAACATAAATCCGTTTTATTGAACTCTTAATGTTTTTCTAATTAATTAAATTCTTTTCATGCACGCACACGCAAAACTTAATTACAAAATAACTTGCATGCATGCGCGTATGCATTCCGAAAGTTAATTCTCAAAGTGTAAAAACTCTGAATTTTTATCCCGGTTTTTATCATTCTTTATCTAACTAGAACTTTTATGTCTGGATTAGCATATATTCTTTTTAGGACAATTGACGGGACGAGAATTGTATGAGTAAGCGCATCGATTTTTGGAAACGTGAATTTGGGGCTCTTTGGCATCCTTTTGAAAGAAAGAAAATAAGCGAATTTACGAATATAAAGAGTAATGAAAGAATCTCAATTAGTGGATATGTAAAATGGATAAATGACAAATCCTTTGCTCTTGTTCCCACTTTATTCTCTAATCAAACTTATCTTCTTTGTTCTAATAACACAGATAGAAAACCCAAAGAAAACTCGTATATTTCCATATCAGGAACAACCAGATGGGCTAATTTGAAGAGTTCTCAAGCTAATTCGACATTCTATAATGGAAATTTGTTAGTAGAAGTTGATGGATGGAAAGATTCCAAACCAGATTTTAGCATTCCAAAAGAAGAAATAAATTTTGATGATTTTAAACAGAATTTAACCTCTCGAATAGAAGGACTAGAACCTAGAATCGTAGATTTCCTCGCTTTTACCACAATTAGCACACCGACATTACGCGCACGACCTGGTGGAGTGAACATCACACTCTACGATTCTACAGAATCAGGTATTCCGAGACGCGTAATTAGGGAATTACAAAGGGGTATTCCTAAAGGTATGGAAGAACTTTACACGGCAAGTACTCCATTTGGAACATTCAGAATGAGATACCAATACGCCTTTATCACCAAAGACGCTGATAAGCCCCTATCAAAAGTCACTCAAGCTTTTCTCACTCACAAAACCTCTTCATTCAATGAACTTTCTCTATCATTATTCAGTAAGAAAAATAGACCAATTACTATACAAGATCCACCCTGCAGTCTCAGCGATATCCCTACAGTAGTGCCAGAACAAACATCAATTAATTATAAAAGACCAGATATTAATCAATTCGATTCTCTAAAATACATTATTACAAGTCATATGAAAACCCCAATACTCCAAAACTTCGAGAAGTCTGGTTCCGTGATCGTGAACCGTTTAGAGAAACTAACAGAAAGTTGGGGTCTTAACCCAAATCACCTTACAGAGTATGGATTTCTTAATGCCAACTACTATGCTAGACCTGCATCTATTTTACGTGAAAGCTTGGCCTATGCTCGTGCCCAAAATATTGACTCTGTAGATGATAATCTGGTTTCTAAGATTTTTGAAGATTATTTCAAATGGAACTTTGAATATGTCAATGAGGTCTGGGAAGACTTGATAGCACAGCCTTTGTTTGGAAAAAAAACCCTGCTATCGGTGCGAATAAAATATCGGGATATCACTAGAATCATAAGAAAATATCAGTCAACTGGAAAACCCGGTGTGAGTAGGGAAGACTTGCTAAGCGAAGCAAAAACATCGCCTTTGCAGACTGACACATTATTAAGAGACTGCGTGAGGGCTGGCATGATATACGAACCTATTGAAGGATTCTATAAGTTAACACATCAACTGCAATAGTCCTTGCCTACGCATACGCGCATAAAACCGTAAATGAACTGTTGTGTATAGAGAAAAATGTGTGTTTTGGGGTTTTGGGGGTTAAAATTTAACCCCACACACACACAATATTTAAACAGAGCTTCATAAGGTAGCGTGCGCGCGCAAAACTTAAGTTCGGAATTATTATAGTCATAACTATACTTTCAATGAAAAGGTGAAAGATACGATTAAGCTGAGCGTCAACATCGATCATT
>JAEOSO010000140.1 GCA_016840315.1 Candidatus Borrarchaeota archaeon
AAAAAGATTCTACCTGAAAATAAGGTTTTTCACAGAGTTTCAGGTAGAATTATTGCTCATGGTAAATCTTTACATCAACGATTTAGGACAGATTTAGCATAAATTAATAGAGCTTCAATTCATGATAATACTATTTATATTTGTGGGTAAGTACTCACATTACAAGTCGGACTGTTCTTCATATCACGTGGAGGACACGTTCTTGTGTATGAGACTGAACCCGAGAGGTCCCACGCCTTCTATGACGGGAATGAATGACAGGCACAAAGATGAAAAAGGTGATAAAAAAATGGATTTTAGATTCACAACGGATCAGATTGATATCCGCAAAGCGGTCAGAGAATGGGCTGAGAAAGAGTTTACCAAGGAAATCGCACTGGAATGCGATAAAAACGAACAATTTCCGCATGAAATACATAAGATGGCAGCTGAGCTGGGCTTCATAGGGATACACTTTCCCGAGCAATACGGAGGAGGAGGATTCGGAACTCTTGAGAACTGTCTTTATGTGGAAGAGATATGTCGAGTCGATTCTGGTTTGGGTGCTGCACTTTTACTCCCAGATTTTGGAAGTGAGTTAATTCTAAACAATGGGACTGAAGAACAAAAGCACAAGTATCTCCCTAAAGTTGCTTCGGGAGAATTTATTTCAGCAGGTGCGTTTACCGAGCCCGAACACGGGAGCGATATAACTAAAATGGATACAACTGCTTTAAAAAGTGGAGACGAATGGGAAATCAATGGAAATAAGACACTAATTTCTAATGCAACAATTGCTGATTTTTACACCGTTCTTTGCCAGACTGACACGGAGATTTCTCCTAGCTACAGAGGACAATCCCTTATCATTGTAGAGAAAGATGCTGATGGTTTGGATATAACTACGTTTAAAGATAAATTAGGATGCCGAGCTGCCCCTACTGGAGATCTATCATTTAGTAATGTCCGCGTCCCTGAGGAAAATCTTGTTGGCGAGTTGAATAAAGGCTTCTATCAAAGTCTAGAATTCTTTAATGAGTCTCGAATTGAGGTAGCATCCCAGGGCGTTGGTACCGCTCAAGGAGCATTTGAACGTGCATTTAATTATGCAAAAGAAAGAACTGCCTTCGGAGAACCAATTATTACAGGATTTCAAGCCGTTTCACACAAGATCGCTGATATGGCAATTAAAATTGAGTCTGCTCGACTGCTTACTTATAAAGCTGCATGGCTAGTTGATAACGGGCAAACTGATCCTGCAATATCTTCCATGGCTAAGGCTCACGCAGGTAGAGTAGCTGTTGAAGTGGCAGATGAAGCAATACAGACTCTCGGAGGCGCAGGTTATATCGCGGAAAATGAAGTAGAAAGATTCTATCGGGATGCAAAACTCATAGAAATTTATGAAGGAACAAGAGAGATTCAAAAAAATACTATCGTCAGATCCCTGATCAAAAAAGGTGTTAAAAGTTAAATATAGAGATTCTTTAGCCAGTAGGGTAGATATTGTGAAGGAGGGTGTGCTTTTTGAATTTTAAACTCTCAACGGATCAACTTGATATCAAAAACGCGGTTAAAGAATGGGCTGAGAAAGAATTTACTAAAGAAATTGCACTAGAATGCGACAAAAACGAACAGTTTCCGCATGAACTACATAAGATGGCTGCTGAATTGGGTTTTATAGGCATACATTTTCCCGAAAAGTACGGGGGAGGTGGATTCGGAACTCTTGAGAATAGTCTTTACGTAGAAGAAATATGCCAAGCTGACTCGGGTCTTGGTATCGCACTTTCCCTCTCAGATCTTGCTTCTGAGGTGATTTTAAATAACGGATCAGAGATGTTAAAGCAAAAGTGTATTCCGCGTGTGGCAAATGGAGAGTCTATTTCCGCAATTGCACTTACAGAACCTGAGCATGGAAGTGACATTACTAAAATGGATACCACTGCTGTAAAAAGTGGTGATCAATGGGAAATCAATGGTTGTAAGACCCTGATTAGTAATTGTGGAATTGCTGACTTTTACATAGTTTTGTGTCAGACCGACACGACAATCATGCCTTCTTATCGAGCTCAGTCACTATTTCTCGTAGATGCAGATACTGACGGTTTGGAAACAACAATGTTCAAAGATAAATTAGGATGCAGAGCTTCCCCCACAGGAGAACTCAGTTTTTGCAATTTACGTGTTCCTGAAGAGAACCTTATCGGGGAATTAAACAAAGGGTTTTATCAAACAATGAGTTTTTTCAATCAAAGTAGAATTGAAATTGCGGCACAAGGTGTTGGAATCGCTCAAGGAGCATTTGTCCGAGCCTTTTACTACGCTAAGGAAAGAAAAACATTCGGTAAATCAATTACAGAATTTCAAGCAGTGTCCCATAAGTTAGCAGATATGGCCATCAAAATTGAGTCCGCTCGACTGCTTACTTATAAAGCTGCATGGCTAGTTGATAACGGGCAAACTGATCCTGCAATATCTTCCATGGCTAAGGCTCACGCAGGTAGAGTAGCTGTTGAAGTGACAGATGAAGCAATACAGACTCTCGGAGGCGCGGGCTATCTTGCAGAAAACGAAGTAGAAAGATTCTATCGAGATGCAAAAATTACGGAGATTTATGAAGGAACAAGAGAAATCCAAAAAAACACCATTGTACGCTTTCTGCTTAAGAGAGGCATCAAAAACTAAAATTTCTTGTAATTTGATGTCTTTTTTTCCCAATTTTACCGGGGCAATTTGAAAAACTTTAACTGCTCTAACAGTGTCATTATTTTATTTTGCATAAAGGAGTCATATTCGCCCAACATATTAACCAATTCTACTTCTGAAAGAATTCGCCCCCCCTCAATCA
>JAEOSO010000141.1 GCA_016840315.1 Candidatus Borrarchaeota archaeon
CGGATCAGGTTTTGGTGAACATGATTAAGGGTATTGTTGAAACGGTTTCAGGTCCAAGTTTAATTAATCTCGACTTTGCGGACTTTAAAACGATTGTGAGACGGAGTGGAGTAGCTGTGGTTGGAGTAGGAGAGTCAGATGCACCGAATCGAGCGGAAGAAGCTGTGAAAAATGCTTTAAGAAGCCCACTTCTAGATGTGGACTATATGGGTGCTACAGGAGCGTTAATTCATGTTTCAGGTGACAACCAAATGACCATTGAGGAGGCAAATCGTGTGGGAGAGATAATAACGGAGATGATGGATGACAATGCTTTGGTTATTTGGGGTGCAAGGGTGAATCCAGAACTGGACGGTATGTTGAAAGTTACGCTTGTGATGACTGGTGTGAAGTCACCGGATCTCTTAAGTGGATTCGGAACGATTGCGCCGCAACTTTTCAACCTAGAACCTTATGCTGAACCGGAAAAGCCACTGGATATAAAGATGAACCTGTATCAAATGGAGCCGACTTTGTAACTATTGTAAATTTTTTTGTTAATGGTTCGCCTCACGTTTTCTGAAGAATTGCAATTTGTCTTTTTGGTAGGCATGTTTAAAGCCAACTTCAAGCAACGTTTTTGTCTTAAAGGTTCTGTCTTGTTCTCGGTGTGTCTAGATCCCCCTTATATATAGGTCATACCGAATCATAGTATGCTCAATTTTGGAAGGCTTTCAGTTACTAAATTGATAGCTCACTATAATTTTTTATGCATCACCATTATTTTGGCTTCAAATACATCTAAGGAATGTCTGCGATTTTTTTTGCAACGCAAAAAGGATAGACCCCCCTGTAGTTTTCAACATTCATTGATATTTGGATCAAAATATATCAAAAAAATGTGGCAATTTGCAGGAACCTTGGAATAATGAATCATACGCAGAGGCACTGGTGAGCAACTCAACTTGCAGACGCTATGGACCCATTTACTCTTAAAGAGGCTCTGCATCGAGCGCCCATGCCATTTAGATATGTGCATAGGGCTGAAAGCCGCAGGTTGGAACGCGAAGAGGAGGCTGATAGAATCTGGGCTTAGGTCTGCATTTTCATTAATTTGCGCGCGCTATTGTAATCTGTAGGAATGCATGGGCGCAATAATTATATACACCTTTTTATAATGTGTCGTGGGTATTAACATAGAACTGGATGATGGTGAAAAATGGTTACAAAAGTGGAGACTGGGATATCGGGTCTTGACATGATGCTACGGGGAGGTTTTCCAGAAGGAAGAATGGTGCTGTTGATGGGTGGACCGGGAACTGGAAAGACAGTCTTCTGCTCGCAATTCTTGCACTACGGTGCTACTAAAAAGGGGATGAAGACAGTCTACATAAGTTTGGATGAGACAAAGTCTGATTTTTTACAGGAGATGCTTACCTTCGGTTGGAACTTCAAGGAGTTGGAGCAAGACAACAGATTCACTTTCATAGACGCATCTTATGTCAGGCGCATTCCAGAAGAGGCCAGGGTCGGAAAACTAAGAGTAGGCGGAAAGGATCTTGCGCGCGAACGCTTGATAGATAGTATCTTCAAAACGTTTGAAGGAGGGCGCGCAATTGACAGATTTATTGGCGATCTTGGTGCCCAACTAGTTGTACTCGATTCAATCTCTGGTCTTCTATTTCGTTTTCCAGAGGCTTGGGAGAAAAGGCAGGCAATATTAGATATCTTAGAAGCGCTGAAGAATATAGGAGCTACTTGCCTTATTACGAGCGAAGCTATATCAATAGGCGAAGAAAGACAGGTGCAGCCGGAGGAATACCTCTGTCATGGTGCTATACTTCTGCAGACACTCCGAACAGGAAATCGTGTAGCCAGTATTCTGAAAATGCGCGGCACTGAAGTTGATTCTGCGCCGAGACCTTATCTAATAGGACAAACAGGGATCGAGATCTACGCCGAACAAAGCGTGTATAAGACCTAAGCAATGCACTGAATGTATTCTCCCGAGAAGTCAATTGATCGAGAGTGTATAATGGCTAAAAGGGTAAGATCTCAACGATAGACCTCAGCGTTTATGTCTACCTGAATCTCAGTGTGAGTGCATGTAAAAAAGATTAGTGAAATTACAACTCGAGCTTGTACAGTATGCACATTGCATATCAGGGTTGTTAAGCAATTATGTGATTGTTGGATGGTTGAAGATGTTTATAACCTGCACCCTATTTAAGATGTTAATCATGTAATTTCGAGAATGAATCTAAACGATATTGTAGATGATTGTTCTAGAATTATGTTCAGCAATAATTTAATAAGAAGTTTAGTCGCAGAGTATATGGCTATCTAATAAAAAAATTGTGAGTTGATAACATTGATGAAAAGAAAAGTTCCTATTTTCGCATTAACATTACTGTTAGTTTGCATGCTACCTATAGCTCTTAATATTCCGCTGGTCCAAGCTGAAGCTGGAGGAACAGGCAAATTTCTAACAATAGAATTCATTGGCGAAGGTTATGTAACTGCGACCAAGGTTAAATCTGGTGAAACCTGGGACTTTCCACCACTTGTAACAGAGAAAGTGGGTGCTGGAACTGTTTTGCTAACGGCTACCGCCGCTGAAGGTTGGGAATTCTTTGCGTGGACAGGAGACTTGACAAGCAACGCTAGTCCAGAGTATTTTAAGACACAAAAATACGCAGTAGTAACAGCAATCTTTGAGGAAAAAACTTATACAATTACTGCTTCTGCTGGTCTTGATGGTGTTATTGCTCCTGAGGGCAATGTGAC
>JAEOSO010000142.1 GCA_016840315.1 Candidatus Borrarchaeota archaeon
TTTCAGTTGAGGTAAGCCTTGTCCGTCAGCGATTAAAGATCCTTCTTTTGTTTTCATAAACCAAAAAGGCCAGAGTATCTTTGAAAAAAGAGCTATGGATTCTTTTGGTTTTCTCTTAAGTAATCCTCCACCTTTTTCCCTATTTACTTCAGTTAGCGCAAAGCCAACTGCTAATTCAACTTCAAGAGGGGATGTAGGATCTTCCAGTAAATATGGAAACACCTCCACTTCTGGTGCTACTGAGATTTCTTCTTCAACTTCTGGTGTTTCTGGTGTTTCTGGTGTTTCTGGTACTTCTTCTTCCATTTTTTATCCTCCACTTGATATTTTTTAACTAAAATAGTTGATCATAAGGATTTTCTTCTTTTAGTTTATTATTTCATTGTAGTATTTTAATTTTTCATAGATTAAGAGCTTTAGGGAAACTTGAGAGATTTCATCTATAATCTTTTTAAAGACAAATTTTTCTAAGAATTTAAAATTTTAAAACAAAAAACAAGTGAAGAATCATGGCAGCTAAATACCCTCTCTATGAATCTATTAAACAATCAATTAGAATTATAACTTAAATATCTTCTACGATTATTTCTCCTCCGGTACTTAAAACAAGATTCTTTAGCATTTCAGCAGCTTTATCTATAGTTTCTTTCACGTGTTCGGCCTTTTCCCCTCTGGATGTAAGATGAATTTCAACACGTACCGTGTCTTTCCAACTTAATGGATTGCTTTTGATATACACACTTGGATATGTCTTCATTACTTTATCAATTAAAATCGCCATTTCTGATTCTATAAGATCGACCAAAAATCTAGCTTCAGCAGTGGCGAGATCTCCAACCATATTTGAAATGATATCTGAAACGCTCTGATCAAACATTGCTTTTAATTCAGCTGGCACTCCTGGTAAACAGATTATCTTAACGCCTTCTTCCAGTTCTAGTAAAACCCCAGGTATACCTCCTTCTGGATTTAGTAACATTTTGCTATCTTTAGGTTGATATGCCATTTTGGTTGCATATTCGGAGATTTCGTTTCCTTTTGCGTCACCACGCGCGTATAATAGTTCATGAACTCGTTTAATTTCGTCTAAGATCGCTTGGTTCAAGATAAGAGGTCTGTCCGTTGCTTTGGCTACAGCTTCTAACGTCATGTCGTCAAAAGATGCACCGAGACCACCAGAGGTAATTATGAGATCTGGTTTTCTTTTGATCATGTACACCAGCTCATCAGAAATCTCTTCTAGATTGTCTAATACATTTGCCATTCGGATTACTTTTGCTCCAAGCGAGTAGATCCGTTTTGCTAACCATTGAGCGTTTGTGTTAAGCGTTTTTCCGATAAGGAGTTCATTCCCAGTAAATAATAATTCAACTGATTGGGCGAAGGAGTCCTCTTCCGAAAGGTGGGGGAGGAATTCGCCGTCCTTTATGTTCTCCACATTATACCTGTACTTCGACATAGTAATCTCACCTTGCGGGGTGTAAATTGTCCGATGCGCGTACCGAACGCATCCATAACGCCGATTTTATTTGTTTTTTCGGTCGGTAATCCGCATACCCATCCTCGGTAGATCTGGCCCGCTTTTTCTGCCTCGACATAATCTCCTTTTCTAAAATGACCGCCATTTTTCGTCCCTCCAAATGTAGGGCGAAGATGTCCTTTTTGGTGATGTTGTCTATGAAGTGGTCGGCGTGCGAATTCAGGACGTTGCCAATAATAAAACGGCGCGTTCTTATGTGCTACCAAATTTCCGAACATGCCACATAACATTGCTACCGCATCATTGGCGTGACTCTCTGGTAAAATTTCATCCTTCTTAGTAGACTTTGGTATACCGTATTGTTTTCGTAAATTTGCCGTTTGCCATCCCTTGAATTTTATAGTTGGTGCAATCACTTCTAACACTTTATAAAAGCGCGTCTTACCGATTTCTGCCGTAGAAAAATATGTACCATGTCGATACTTGAAATGATTGAAGGCGATATCTTTTGTACCATTCTGCATTATGGGATAAATGTTGGCCAGTTCTTTAACGATTTTTTCGCGTAACTCGGCCTTAGCTTTTTGTGAGGGAGCGATCCAATAGTCTTTTTTTCGACGGTTATTGAATCGGCATTTTCGCCGCCATAATTTCTGTCGTCTTGAGCGCCTTAATCTACGCCTGTCAGTCATTTTCTGTGAGACAAGTTCTGGAAGTTTTGACATGCCTTTTAGGCAGACTTCTCTGTTACTACCAACAGCATATCCCTCATATTTAGAACCCGTATCGATCGCCATTTTGAGTGGCTGTGTACTCTGACCAACATTCACCAGCATTTGAAGATAGAAGATACCTAGTTTGTTGAACCTGCCTCGTGCCACCTTTCCTGTTATGAGTTTACGTGCCCTAGCAGGAGTTGTAGGCATGAGCGGTTTTCCCTCTCTACTGACAACAGGAATTCTGATACTCATGGTTTCAAATCACTTTTTCTTTTGACGTGTTTTTATGCACCGATATACGGTCAAGAACACTAACTTGTAACACGCGCTTCGGAGTTGCCCACTCGGAAGATGTCGTGCCATAACGCCCGTTCTGTATCAGGCAGAACTTACATGGTTCGGAACTAGCGCAATATTCCGAAGTGTGTACCACCGAGCGGCTGCTGCATAACTTTATGGTATATGCCTCCTAGACAACTCTTGCGTCGTGAGCCTGTACTTCACAAGCCCCATCCGACAGGGTGGGGTAGTTGAC
>JAEOSO010000066.1 GCA_016840315.1 Candidatus Borrarchaeota archaeon
TCATATCTGAGTAAGTCTGGTTCAACTTGAAGTTTTTCTCTTAATCGCTCCTCGATAATATGCTTGATATTTGGTTCATTCAAAAGAGAACTGGGTGATGCAATGCCTCCCTGGTTAATAATAGTTTGAATAGCTTCCAGAATTTCTCGAAAAAGGTTTCTTGAAATATTATCTGTAATCGTTTGATTTACGTTTGAGATTTGCCCCATCTCATTTTCTAAGACAAGTTTTCCGAAGGCGGCTCCCAGCAGTTTTTCAACCATATCTTTACCAACTAAGTCTATAACCGTAGGAGTAAAAGTAAAAATTGCGCTTGGATGCCAATTATGTTCATTCATCCCCTTTATGAAACCCAATCGCTCAAGCTGATTTGGTAAAGTATAAAGTAATCTCATAAGTTCTTTAATCGGTGTTTGTGATCGATAAAGTTGTTTTAGTCTTTTGAAGTAGTTAGCTAGAGCGGGATATTGTTTTTCCAATTCAGAACGAGGCATTTGAAGAAGTTTTGCTAAATCTTCAAGGGTAAAACCATGATTCTGTTGTGTAAAATAGCCAGGAAAATCAGGATGAAGGGCTCGTAAAACAGGTCTAAGAGCAGAACTTGGTTGCTGATTTTTATTTTTCTGCCCTACGAATTTCATAAGTTCACGTAGCAACGCATTATTTTCTGTTTGGCTAAGTTGAGTTAAAGGTATCTCTGAAGGGGGTAAAATTGATACAGAAGACTTTTTTTTGGTTAAAATCTGATCTATTATTTCTTCAACTATTTCCTCAGGCGGTCTGAGAGAATTCACAGCAATGCGATGAGGTAAAGTAACCAAAGCTGCTTTTTTGATGTTGTCTTTTGTTAAATGCTGTCCATTCAAAGTGCCTAGACTTCTTAATAGTTCGAAAAATGCTAATGTCCCTCTTCCTGCCGGACCCTTCTTTACCTCGGGATGAGAACGAAGTGACTGTGTAATTTCTATAATAACCGGAATGATATCTGCTATTGAATCATCTTTGTCAGTTTGTTTCATGCTGATTAGCATCCCTTTTCCTAAGGACTTAAGGTACTTAATCGCAAAATAGGGTTCTCAGGGATTTAAATCATTGCAATGAGGAAACATCACGAAAATAGGTTTTCACAAAAAATTAGAAGGAAATAAATCAGGTGTACTTAGGAGTACTCGTTCTTTTTTTATTGTTCTCTACTTGCGATGCCTGATTTTGAACTTTTTTAATGTTTTTCTTTAACAGTAATCTTTTTAAGAAGAATTCCTAAACGATTTCCTCTAAAGGATTCAATGACATCAATTAAGAATGTGGTGAAAAGAATGAGCAAAGAAGTACGAGTAATTGATATAGCGCGCAAAAATGTTGTCACGTGCAAACCTGATGAGAGACTACCTGACGTTGCCAAGTTAATGCTCGACCATTGGATTGGCAGTGTCATCGTCGTAAACGATAAGCAAGAGCCGATAGGATTTGTTACTGATGGTATTATTTTTATGCTAATTGCTAAAGGAAGAAATCCGTCTATCCTGCTCGCACGTGACGTCATGGTCAAACCAGTCCAAACCGTCCATCAGGATACTAATGCTTCTGAAATTTCGGATGACCAATTTTTAAGATCTAAAGTGCACAGGCTAGCAGTTGTTAATGACGAAGGTAAACTCGTTGGTGTACTCAGCAGAAAAGTTGTTGATCGATTAACAACGTATTCAGTTGCCAGACGAATTATAGAAGATCGAGGTTAATCTCACGTTCACTTGACCGCTGCCAGGAAGCCCCCCAGCCTTAGCGGATGGGAGGCATTGCGGCGTACATTATTTTTTGATGATATAATCGCATACATTCTTTCGGCGTCGCTAGAAAAAATTTAATGAAAGTAGAAATTTTTGTAGCGATATAGGTAGAATTGTTATTTCAGTTATTGTTCTCCTTTTTAGTTCAATTTAATTCAAGAATTACAATTTTGTAAGGTAATATGGTTTTTCTTACGCCTTTGAAAAGAATTAAAAAGATATAAACTAACAAAAGGAAGAGAATTTTCAATAGGACGAAAAGATATGGTGTGGTACGGTGGTATGAATGAAAGGATATAATATGAAACTCTTATCTGTAGATTTAACGAGCAAAACGTCAAAAGAAATTCCATTAGACGAAAAACTGGCAAAGCTCTATATCGGAGGACGTGGACTCGGCGCACGACTTATGTTAGACTATGTTTCTCAAAACGTTGATCCACTTTCACCTGAAAATTACGTTTTCTGTATGCCTGGACCCTTTACTGGCACAAAACCCATGATCCCAGTGTGCCAAAGGTATGAATTTGTCAGCAAAAGTCCCTTGACTGGCATTTATCTTTGCACAAACACGGGCGGTAGATTTGGAGCTGAGTTAAAGCGAAGTGGTTACGACGGGCTAATGATTAAAGGTGCTTCAGAAAAACCAGTTTATTTAGCAATTCAAGACGATCAAATTCGTTTTGAAGATGCATCACAACTTTGGGGCTTGAAAATAAGTGAAACACGAAAGAAACTTGAAGAAAAAGAAGGAATGCCAAGTGCTGTAATGATAGGGCCCGCAGCAGAAAAATTAGTGAAAGTTGCCTCAGTTTTTGACGTCGTAGGACACAATCATCGGGCAGCAGGAAGAGGCGGATTAGGCGCTGTATTTGGATCGAAAAACCTTAAGGCGATGGTTGCAAACGGATCAAAGATACCTGAAGTTTCTGATGAGGATACATTAAAAGCTTTAATCAAAGATGTGACACGCGAAACACAAGAAAATCCGGCTGCTCAAAACTTTCATAGGCTAGGTACAGTGCAGCTTATCGCTCCTATGAGTGAAAACGGCGTCTATAACGGCAGAAATGGACAAATCGCACAAATGGACCTCATAGGCAAATTTGATGCAGAAACGTGGGTAGCGAACTATGTCACAAAACATACTGGTTGCTATGGATGCACTCTCATTTGTGGAAAGTTTAGTGAGGTAAAAGAAGGAAAATACAAAGGTCAAATCGCTGACGGACCTGAATACGAAAGTTTCTGGTCTCTAGGGACTAATTGTGGTATGAACGAATTCGATGGAACTTTCATGGCGAATATACTCTGTGATGAGTATGGAATGGATACTATTTCGGCAGGCGTAACAGTTGGCTTTGCGATAGAATGTTATGAGAAGGGTTACTTAGATCAGTGGAAAGCAGAACTGCCCGAACTAAAATGGGGCGATGAGGAGTCAATTCTAAAGCTTCTTGAAATGATGGCTAACAGAGATGGATTTGGCGATGTTCTTGCTGAAGGAACGAGAGCCTGTGCCGAAAAAGTTGGTCAAGATTCTATGAATTTTGCGCTCCAAGTTAAAGGACTAGAATTTCCAGCCTACGACCCACGTGCAGTCTGGGGAATGGCACTTACCTATGCTACATCGCCAAGGGGAGCTTGTCACTTGAAATCGTGGACTATAGGAGCTGAAGTCTTAACTGGCGAATATGACCGGTACTCGACCGATGGGAAAGCCGGGCTGGTCATAGGACTTCAAAACTTCCGTAGCGTTTTAGATAGTGGCATTGTTTGTGTTATCGGAAGCCGCGCAGTTCCCGAAGATATGATCATTGCACTCCTTAAGTCAATCACGGGAATCGAGTATACTTCAAAAGATATCGCTGATATGGGTGAAAGAATCAACAATACTGAAAGATATATTGCAACACAGCAAGGAGTGTCCAGAAAGGATGATACTATACCTTATAGAATCCTTGAAGAGCCACTGCCTAATGGTCCAGCTGCGGGAAAGGTCATCGGAAAAGAAAATTTCGATAAAATGCTCAGTGAATATTATGAGCTGCGTGAATGGGATCAAAACGGAATTCCAACTCAGGAGACGCTTCGACGTCTACAAATAATCGATTAAACTTCCTCTTATTTTTTTTGAAATTTTTTTATTTTAAGAAGTTTTTGGCAATATTGATAATCCGATTATGAATTGCAGGATGAGTACTAAGAACACCATCGGATACCTTTTTCGCGCGAGACGCAGCATCTCGAAGTTCATCTGTATCGAGACTGCCTGATCTATCGACATCGAATGCTGACCAATACACGATCTGACTTTTTTTGGATAAGTATCGTGGGCTTATAAGAAGCGAATCTGCCATTTTTGAACTTTGGTGAGCCGCTAGATCATTTGTTTGGACACCGCTTGAAATACGCAGTAGTGCGTTTGACATAGCTTCTGGTCCTGCAACGCGAGCTCCGTGTACATCAGCTAAATATTCCCTCGATCTGCTAAACGCTAAAGTTATTAACTGCAGAACGAACATTGAGACTAGCAGTACTACACCAATAAGCATAGTAACAGCAGCACCACTTCCTCGACTTCTTCGATAGCCATAACTTCCATAAACCCCGCCCCAAAGCAAGCTTCTTCCAATGAGTCCTATGATAAATGGAATTGCAATGAGAATTAGCATGAATCGAGCATCCCAATTCTTAACATGTCCAATTTCATGACCAATCACTGCCTTTACTTCATCTTCACGTAATCCTTGCAAAAGGCCCTCATGAATGACGAGCCAAGCTCCTTTTCCGCCACCGAAGGTAAAGGCATTTAGAGAGGAATCTCTTAAGATATATATGTTCCGAGGAATCGATTTCTTTGACGCGGCACAAACTTCACTCACCATGTCAAAAATCTTGCTTCCAGTATAGCCTCCTCCTACGGACTTTGTCATGCTCTCTGTATTTATGCGTATGCCATTCTTACGAATCCTTCGTTTGAGCGCCCAATTAGAGATCAGGTAAAACAATGCGAAGATAACCAATCCAAATAAGAAGTATGAAAACAAACTACCTATGCCCAGCAAGAATCCCACTAAAAGAAGTATGACAAAGACATAACCAAACTGGAGTAATAAGTAAAAAATCGACTTGAACCTGAGGACACCAACACCCATAATAAGCCCCCTTTAGAGAACCGTTAGAAAACCTGTTGTTTTACTTTTTGATAATAATACAATACCCTTTTATTTCAATATAAACATTTTGCGCGCACTCTTATTGAGGTACCTGGAAGAGTTTTACCAAAAAAAATTAAATAGATGACTTAGTGAATAATTTGAGCAGAGGCGGAACTAGTTTTATTTTAAAACTAAAACTCTCCACCACCGTCTCTGCTCACCCTTTATGTGCCACAAAGATTTACTATGTAGTCTTTTGCCAAATTGTGGTTATATTTTTTCGTTTGAGGATTATGTAATATAATTTGTACTCTTAAATTTATTCAAAAAATTACTCAGCTGGAGTTCATCTTTATCTTAATTTTAAAATTCCAAGGAAAAAGTATTTGAGTAAGTTTTTGAAAGTGCTCACAATATCTGATGAAGACCAATAATTACGTAATATCTGCAATCTCAACCATTAATTTCTATGCCTAAGTGCATGTAAGTTTTAAGGGGAAATTCCAGTGAACCGTGATTTTGCCACAATAATTACGACTAATCTACTATATTCGTTTGCGACTTTTCTGCCTCTTCTCATCCTTCCTTTGTACGTAAATAGGTTAGGAGCAAATCTTTTTGTAACCGGGTTAGTGATCTCTTTTTACTATGTTACAACCACAGTATTCAGCGTTATTTGGGGAGTACTTTCTGATGCATTTGGAAAACGGAAGATATTCCTTTCCTCAAGTCTAATTGGAAGTGCCATCGTCCTCTTCATTACTTCGATAGTAAGAGTACCTATAATTGTGGTACTTTTAATGGCGCTATTAGGATTCATAGCTAGCGCTTTCCGTCCAGCTATATTAGCCCTAGTAGGAACAGTAGCTTCGACCGAAGAAAGAGGAAAACTTTTCGGATTTCTAACCGCTTCAACATCTCTCGGATATGCCATAGGTTCGTTTTCCGGTGGCTTTGTTGCGCAATATATTTCAATTCAGACAAGCGTAGTCTTGGCAGCAATCTTAGCAGTGGCTGGAGCAATCATTAGTTTAGTTTTCTTAAGAAGAGTTGACAGGGAAATAACAAATATTCCAGCAAACGCAAGGCTTGTATTCAGTGTATTGAAAAGGAAATTTTTCCCTACCAATGTTAGTGAATCTTATGTCAAACATGGCAATCTCCACATTCTTTTTAGCGTCACATTTATCAGATACGTTTCATTTTGGGGTATTTGGACTTTATTTGCAGTTTATGTGAGCACTGTGCTAGGAGCTAGCGATTTATGGGTAGGTTTGTTGATAGCGATCAGTTTTGTGCTTGCAGGAGCGATTTTTCAACCCTTGGCTGGAAAGATGTGTGATAAAATCGGACGAAAGCCATTGATTCTTATTGGGCTTGCTGGAACAAGTGTAGTAGAAATCTTCTATGCTTTAAGTCCTAACTTTTTGTGGATTATCCCTGCACAGATTCTTTTAGCATTTACATTTTCATGTCTTGAGAACGGTAATAACTGCTATGTAACTGACGTCACACCAGAAACACAGCGAGCAGAAGCCATGGGGCTTCTAACAACATGTATCTTCGGCGGAGGTGCGGTAGGTGGACTTCTTGGCGGTATGATTGCACAATTTGTAGGGATGCAAGTTATGTTTCTACTGATGGCTATTTTGCCCATCATAGGGTTCATTATTGTCTTCATTAAGATAAAAGAAACACTTATCCGCTGAAGGGGCAATGAAAGCATTGAGGGAATGCACCAAACAAGAAAGAACACATTTCTTTTTTTCTTATATGATATTTACTCTCTCCTGGGTATAAATGTATCCATAGAACCGAATGCTTCATATAACCCCGTGACGTAGGAGATTTTAGAACCCAAAAAGGATAGTAAAGGACATGAGAAGTGACATCATACCGATCTTAGCTACAATACTCGCCTTAATTTTTGGACTTATTGTATTCTCTATAGTACCTAACCTAGCGGGGCTCCTATTTATCGCTACTCTGGTGGGCATCTTTGTCTGGGTGATTATGGGGAAAGTGTACAGCTCCGCAAGTGTCATTCGCTTTGTGCTATGGTTTCGGGGACGTACTGTTGCAGGATTGTCCGATGTGGATATCAAAGATATTGAAAATCTTGAAAAGGGATACTTCATCTTAGAAGAAGAGGAAGAAGAAAAAGTAATCGAAGAAGAATTATCACGAAGGCCTCGTTTTTTGAGTCATGTGCGAGAAAGTCTTGTAAGACCATGGATTCCTATTTTGTTCCTAATCTCTTTGGCAATTAATTTACTCAAATTTGCAGATTTTATCCCGGCAATCACTCAAATCACTCAGGAAGAAGCTGTACAGTTAATAATTAATGTAAACATAATAATTTTCTTCGTTAGCCCAATTATTTTAGGTTTAATCATGCCAGGACTCTTTATTTTAAGGGACTACTCTCTTTACTATTTTCAGCGAGTAAAAGGTAACTTGGAGGTAGAAAAATCTTCCGGGTTCGGACAAAAACTACTTGAAGGCTTTGTAGGTGGTTCTGCCATACTGGGCTTTATGAAATTCTTTATAGAGTTAGCAACTGCACCAAATCCAGAATTAGCAGGGCAAATCGCGTTGATTATATTAATTGCAATCGGCTCCGCTTCACATTCCATAGTATGGACTCTATTCTTCTATCTTCCTTTTCACAGACGCTATGTGCATCAGCTAAATAGGAAGATCGCAAGAATGGGCGTACCACGTGCCGTTGTTGAGATAAAGCCGATTAAAAGAGTATGAGAAGGATAAGAAAGACACGCATAATAAGCACTAACCAGTAAAGTTAAGACGCATATAGATGGATCACAGTAAACGCGCCAGATTCCTCTCTTTTTTTATGATGCAAAAATAGATTCGAAAATCTTCGCACAGAAGTTTTAACTAAAATATTATAAGTCAGACAAATAATGCAATGTAGCAATTTTGTGATAACTTAAAAACCGAATTCTTGAAATACTCTGTCAAAATGCATAATACAATGTAAAATCGGACATCATTATGAGAGGCAGTTATAGTGTGGGATGGAAAATCATTATCTGAGACCTTAAATCGAATTCTCTCAGAACTCATGAAAAAAGATCATGCGATTAGAACTGTTATCATAACAGATAGAACCGGTCTTACCTTATCCCATGTAACAAAATTTGATGCACGTCCTGTAGACGTAGATGGTCTCGGTGCAATAGGCAATGCCGTTTTTTGTGCTAGTGAAACACAAGGAAAGCATACAGAGATTAAGGGGAGGTTGAATTTAGTAGTATCCGAGTTTAACACCGGCGTTATTTTTACTGCAGGTATAAATCAGGAAGCGGTGTTGTGTATTATCGCAGATCCACATGTTAAAATTGGTATCGTTCGTTTTACGATAAAACAAAACGTGAAACAACTTGTACAAGCATTAAAAGAATTTCATGCTGAAGAAAAAGAAGAAGACATACCTATACGTGCAGAAGAAAGACTATTAAAATTTTTAAGAGAATTAAATGATTATTAAAAGTAAGAAGTCTTCTGTTTCATGTTAAAATTTGAGATCATTTAGCATTAACCGACATTCCAAAATAGAACCAAAATTATGTGTTCAATTATTGTATTCCTTTTGTGAAAATTCATGTACATTGAAACATAATGGAGAAAATAAGGATAAACTGAATGTATTTACTCCAGGAGATTTTGCCATGAAAACGATGGAGATTATTTTGAAACCAATCGGTATTATTAGGTCTCCTTACAAAACAAAAAGCGATGCACCTAGGCAAGGGAGATTGGTACAAACACTAGGAACAGTCGAAATATTTCCTGAGTTCAATGAAGGCTTAAAGGATATTGAAAAAAGAACACATGTTATTTTAATTTATTGGCTTCATCAAGCAAGCAGAGAAACCTTAATTACGCCTACACCTGACAATCCTTTCCCTCAGGGCGTATTCTCAATAAGATCACCGAATAGACCCAATCCACTCGGAATATGTACTTCAGAGTTGATTGAGCGAAAAGGAAATATTTTAACAGTAAAGGGAATTGATGCAATAGATGGCACGCCCCTAGTAGATATAAAACCTTATATCCCAAAACTTGATGAGGTTTCTTGCGTGGATAGAAAAACGTAAAAGTAAAAAACAGAATAGAGT
>JAEOSO010000143.1 GCA_016840315.1 Candidatus Borrarchaeota archaeon
AGATTATCATCGATGCTCGGGAAGATCGCCTGAAGATCGAGACAGAATACCCCCGATTCAGCTGGTTCCAGCGGGCTCGGGTGAACTATGAGCTCTGGGTTCCTGAAGGTGCAACGGTGCGAGCCGTATCCACCAGTGGTGATCTCTATATTGAGGAACAGCATAACGATGTTCGGGCGCAAACTACAAGCGGTGATGTTGAACTGATAGGCATTTGGGGAGAAATTGATGTGGGTGCCACCAGTGGCAGTATCCGTACCGAGGACTCGAAAGGAGACATTACCGCTCGTTCTAGCAGCGGAAGTATAAGGATCTTGGGAGTTGAAGCGGCGGAGCAATCCAACGATATCCGAGTGCATACGAGCAGCGGAGATATTGTCCTGAGAAACATTGAGGGAGACATCGAGGTAGAAACAAGCAGTGGCGATATCGACACCGAGAATTCGGAGGGAACCATCACCGCCCGTGCCAGCAGTGGAGACATAAAGATTCTGGAGCTACGGGGAGGAGTGCGAACTATCAGAACTAGCAGCGGAGACATCTGGGTGGAGCTGGAGGAAATCGATAAGGCTATCTCCGAGATGAGTTTTCAGTCTACCAGCGGGGATATCAGCCTGTTTGTCCCCTCGGATATTGTAGCTGACGTTGATATTAGGACCACCTCCGGCCGGATCAGTACGGATCTTGCCATTACGGTCGAGGGAACCATGGGAAGAAATGAGCTACAAGGAACCATTGGGGGCGGTGGTATCTTCATCAAGCTCAAGGCCACCTCGGGGGACGTATCCTTGAGAAAAGTATAGCCGGCGGTTATCATCTGAGGGATACCGTTGATTCAATAGAGCACTTTAGTTTATCAAGGTGAATAATAACCAGGTAAATAACTGGTTATATATTTTCCGGAGCACCTCATGATGGCCAGGGCGGTTCCCTGGCAGATAAAGTTTTACCATTTCATCCCAAGACTCTCTTAGTATAAGGAATTCTTCTGATTAGATCACTGACAACAAAGCACGCAGGAACACTGATCAATGCGACAAAGATGAATTTGAGAGCTGTCGCCATTGCAGCCCGCAGGAAAGGAATCATTACTGCGACTATTACTAATTGATGCATGATGTATACGGTATAGAAGTTTGGAGACATCCATCTTAGTAGACTCCCTTGTTTGTGGTATCTTTTTTGGAATATATAGAGTAAGCTGATAATAATACTTAAGCAAGCAATTGAGTCCCAGACAGCAACTATAAAGGCCTGCCAGGAGAAACCACCCAGAAAAACTTCAATGTTCTCGGCTGCTCCGCTGAGAGCCATCATAACAGGTAAAGCAACGACTGTCGAGAGAGCGACTATTTTCCACACTTTTGCTTGTGATTTCGATAAACTGTCAAACCATTTCCCTCTGTATGCTAATATTCCCAACCAAAAACAAAAGGTATAGTGAACAAAATGTCCCAATTGAAACCTATGAAATTCTACGCCAACAGGGTACCATATCCTCACAAAAAATGTTCCCAGTGTCATTGCCATGATACTTACTATTATTGCTGTGTTCGTTGGGAATCTATTTTTAAAGGGATTAAATGAATAGTTAGAGATTAGCTTGGAAATTAGCCGGTAAAGAACATATACTACTGAAAAGATTAGCAAGGCTTCTACAAACCAAAGGGGGCCAATCCTCCAGGAAGGGTACCTAATTTGATGAGCAATTATTCTAAGAAAAGGCAGGTCTCTTCCTTGGGCAAAATTGAGTACGAGATAATCAATAAGGGCAATAATTAAGGTAGTGAAAATCAACAGGGGTATTGCAAGACGGATCAGTCTATCCCTCAAGAATCTTATTGGTCCTTTCTTGTCATATGATCTGGGAATGAAATACCCTGAGAGCAGAAAAAAGAATGATAAGACATAGCTTTGATTGATAGCATTGAATAAGAAAAGGATGATCGGACTGATTGCATCACTTGGAGCTTCCTTAAGGGGCCAGCCACCACTACCTCCGTAGGCGACAGCAACATGGTGAAGAACGATGAGAACAATTAAAAGGATCCTGATATTATCAATAAAAAGAATTCTACCTGATTTAGAAGAATGATCTGCAATTTTAGACATTTTCAAGCCACCCCCATGGTGTTAAATGTTGATGAGATATACATGAGAACTTTCAAAAGGGAAACTACCACGCCCATTTTTTGGCCCCATATTTATTGAGACTAGCTTAGCATATACGAAATTCGCTTTTCAGGCAGAATTACCTTTTTTTGAGGTTTAGCAAGCCAAACATCCTGGACCTTTTTGAGATCTCATCGAATAACATCTACAATCTGGATGATGCCAGCCTCCTCATGAATGTCAAGATAGATTACCAGGGCATGCAAGACCTTTCCATTTATGTTTTGGGGACTTTCTTTTTTGGAAAGGGGGATAGTGAGTTCGGTATGTTTTATCAAAGCCATACCTTCAGCGCAGGAGTGGAGTATTTCTTTTAAACTACTTATTTCGACGGCCTCGGTGTCAGCGGCGAATGTGCCGAACGCCTGCCATGGCGTTCCTTCAGTATCCCCATTCTTTATTTGCTGCTTCTTGAGTTTGCCAGCAGTGTGCCATCACAAAAATTGCAGACATCTTTAGGCTCAGTTCCTTTTATAAAAATCTCTTTGATTTTCCCGGGACAAAAAGAGCCGACTAACATCCCTGATTGTGGACAAACATAAACTTCCATTAA
>JAEOSO010000144.1 GCA_016840315.1 Candidatus Borrarchaeota archaeon
ATATCTACAGTGTCATCACTTGATCCTCCATCTACGATTATCACTTCAGAAGGCTTCAACGTTTGTTTCTCCAAAGACCTCAGTAATTGAAGAATCGACTCCTCCTCATTCTTAACCGGAATAACAACGGAACCCCTTGAAACAGCCATAAACAATCCCTGCTTCAGACTTTCTCACTTAAACTTGATTAGCTATTCAAATTTTGCATTTAACTTTATTTTAGTTGACCGAATATTTGCATAACTACACTTAAAAACCGATTCCACAAAGAAATCTGTGAATGTACGAGCTTACGAAATGTGGTAAAATATGAAGGTAGTGCACATTACATCCGAGTTCCCGCCACCGATCCTAGGTGGAGGAGGCTACCATGTGTACAATCTTACGAAGGAACTTTGTAAAAGAGGAGTAGACGTAAAAGTTTTCGCCGGCGACATCACCTCTACAAAAGCTCCTTGGAAGACGCATATAGAAAAAGTTTTTGGCGATGTCTCCGTTTTCCGCATTCCTGTAATCAATATTCCCGGTAGAGTTTACTCTCTTACTCCTTCTCTTACAACGCTTCTACTAAGGGAAGAGGCGGGTCTGTTTCACGCGCATGGATATCAATTTTTTCCTTCCGATATCGCAGCAGTAGTAAGTAAATTAAGGCACATCCCGCTTATACTCACATTACACGGCTTTCCAAGAGGTTTCTACGATTTTGTTCATAGGTTATACAGATGGAGCATAGGCAATTATACCCTCAGAAATGTGACGAAATTTATTGCTGTTTCGAATCAAGTTGCAAGGGATTTTGCAGCCATCGGTGTCCCAAAAAATAGGATTAAAGTCATCCCTAACGGAATAAATTTGGATGACTATACGAACATGCCCGGCGGAAAAAAATTCAGAGAACGCTACGGCTTGGAAGATAAGAAAATTATTTTAGCCATAGGTCGTTTAGAGAAGATTAAAGGCTTTGAGTATCTAATTATGGCGCTTCCGAAAATATCAGAGCAGATATCTAACGTGAAAATCGTAATAGCAGGTCCGGAGTTCAATTATGGAAACGAACTCAGAAGGCTCTCCAAGGAAATAAGCGTCAAAAAAGACGTGATTTTCTCTGGGCTGATGGACAAAGATGACAAGAAAGAAGCACTAGCGGCTGCAGATGTCATCGTGGTTCCTTCTATATATGAGGGGTTTGGCATAGTTCTACTAGAAGCTATGGCCGCGGGAAAACCTGTTATTGCTACTAAAACAGGCGCCGCACCGGAAATCATTGAAGATGGCATGACCGGGTTATTAGTGGAAATCGGGAATAGTGAACAGTTGGCAAGTCTTATTACGAAGGTACTGAAGAATAATCGATTTGCCAAGGAGTTGTCTGCAAACGCGAAAATAAAAGTGGAAAAATATGACTGGAAAAGAATAACAAGTGAAGTTCTAAGGCTCTATGAAGAAGTGATGAAAGATTTCAAATAAATTCACGGGTCGTTTCGACTTTTATGACCCGAGCGGGGGTTAACGTCTTGGCACTTTTTCGTGAGTTAGTTCACAAAGGGCAAAGTTTGGTAGATCGAAAATGGATACCATATTTAGGTATATTTTCGCTTTTTACCGTAATTAGGGGGATAGCCGAAGTTTATGCTGGACCATACCCTTCGGGATGGGACTGTATGAACTATTACGCACCGTGGACGATCAACTACGCAAAGTATGGCTTGATCAATCAACATTTTTTTGCAGCTCCACCCCTTATATTTCTGATTTTACTAACAATATATGGACTTACAGGAAACGTATTTTTCGCGCTAAAGGTGCTTTCTCCAGTTCTTTATGGTCTAGTGGGTGTAGGATCATTTTATTTCGCTAGCTCTTATCTGAAATGGGAAAAGAAAAAGAGCTTAATTTGCTCCCTAGTTCTAATGTGTCAATTAGGTGCCTTAAGGATTTCGTGGGACCTCTTGAAAAATGAATTGGGACTCGCCCTCCTTCTTTTCCTGCTTGCCACAATTTTTAATGAGAGAGAAAAACGCAGTGCTAAGTCAAAGGCCTTAGTCATAATTTTGTCATGTTTGACAGTTCTCTCACACCAATTCGTTTCAGTCATATATTTCGTGATTCTAGGATTTCTCCTTCTAACCAGAAAGTTCGGACAAATAGAAGCAAAAAGACTTGTCCTAATGAACCTGCCAGCGATCACACTCTTTCTTGCCAATCTGAGTATTTACAGCGAATGGCAGCTACCAATCAGTATAAGCCCCCCTGGAGGGGAGTTATGCTTCCATCGAACGATATACTTTCTTGGGAGTCCAACATTTTCAATTTTTTGGGACTACCTCCAGGTTTACTCCTCCTATTCACATTTAGCAAGCGACATCCTTCTTCTTTTTACGATTTTGTGTTTGCCCATATTACCGCTTGTCATCTTTGGTTTTTGGAATGACCCTGTTATGACCCCATTTACCACATTCCTGCTCATTGGCGCCTTCTTACCGTTGGCGAGTCCGCGTTATGCCTTGCTAGAATGGTCCAGATGGATGTTTATACTATCTTATCCGTTTTCAATCTACGCAACAAATGCGTTGTTCAGCCTAAAATCTCTGCATAAGGAATCAATCGTTTCCAAGATTCGTCAAACTAGGAATAAGAACATAAAAGCCATTTCCACAAAGTTAGCGAAAAGAATGAAAATTTACGTGTATCTGCTGATTATTTTCATTTATGCAATTAGCTATG
>JAEOSO010000145.1 GCA_016840315.1 Candidatus Borrarchaeota archaeon
TACCGGGCGCAGCAATTAACCCCATATATAAATACTTAGGTCAATCCACGATCAAGCACTATATTGCTAGACATGAAGAAGGAACATGTCACGCAGCGGATGGATATGCTCGAACAACTGGAAAAGTTGGAGTTTGTATCTGTACGAGTGGACCTGCTGCAACGAACTTTGTAACAGGTCTCTATACTGCTCAGGTTGACTCTATTCCAATTATCGCAATTACTGGGACAGGTACGCGATCGGTATTGGGTCAAGAGGCGTTTCAAGCGGTTGATATTGCAGAGATCGTCAAGCCAGTGACGAAAAAAAGTTACTTAGTAAAGGAGCCTTATCGCCTCCCCGGTATTATGAGGGAAGCTTTTCGAATTGCGAGAGAAGGAAGACCTGGACCTGTACTTATCGATCTCCCAGTAGACCTCCAGAGAGCAGAAATTGAATATGATCCTGAAACAGATCGTAGTTTGGACTTTTCGACACCCAAAGCAAATGAAAAACAAATCAACAAAGCAATCGATATGATCTTGGAAGCTAAGAATCCGATAATCTTGGCTGGAGGAGGAGTCATTATCTCGGGCGCTTCCAAAGAACTTCAAGAATTAGCGGAGTATTTGAGTTTACCCATATGTGCTAGCTACATGGGAAAGTCAGCAATTGACAATAATCATCCACTGTACGCAGGACTGGTCGGCACGATTATGCAGACAAGACTCGGCAACAAACTTTTCTTGGAAAGTGATCTTGTTCTAGCTGTAGGTGCCAGATTTGTTGATAGGCATACAGGTAAACTAGATGTTTACACTAAAGACAGAAAGTTCATCCACATTGACATTGATCCCCTACAAATTGGTAAAATCGTTCCCACGGAGTTAGGAATTGTATCAGACGCCAAAGTTGCACTACAAATGATGATTCAACAGGCAAGAGCGCGAAATGCACAAGTAATGGCAAATGAATGGGTATCGGCTATACCTGCTCGTCGTAAAGAGCTTGCGAGAAGATTAGACTTTGATGACGTGCCGATCAAGCCTCAAAGACTCTTTAAAGAAATAAATGAGTTCTTTGATGAGGACACGATATTCGTGACATCTGTAGGGCTAAATCAAATCTGGTCAGGACAATATCAGAATATACAAACACCAGGAAATTACAAAGTATGTGGCTGTGCCGGAACTCTTGGTTGGGATCTTCCTGCTGCGATGGGGATTAAAATCGGATGTGATGAGATCGGAAAGCCTGCTACCAAAATCGTAGGTATCACAGGTGATGGCGGAATTGGATTCATGGTTGAAGAGTTAGCGATGGCAGCGCAATACCAAGTACCAATTGTCATGTTGGTGCTCAATAATGGCTTCTTGAGCTTGATTAGACAAAACCAGAGCATCGTTTATGACTATCAATATGCGGTAGATCTTACATACGATACGAATAAACTTGAAAAACATGGAATAGGAATAGATTTTGTTAAGCTTTCAGAAGCTTTTGGTCTCTACGCAGAAAGAGTCGAAAAACCTGAAGACATCAAAGGTGCTTTTCAGAGGGCTTTAGATAACGCTCCATCGCTAATAGATATTATCGTGGAAAGAGAGGCAAACGCAAGCATGGGGTTAGCCTTGGACGCAATAGGCGAGCGAGGCTAAAAAATGCAATAAAAGGCGGTGAAAAAAGTGAAGAAACATTGGGATCTGTATATGAAAGTCGGCATCGTTCACGGAATGGTATTCCCTGAATGTCTTGCGGGAGAAGGTCCAATTCTCGAAACGCTCACAAAGATAGCTGAAGACGGATTCTTCTCAGCAGTTGACTACGGTGGATGCAAAGATCCAGCAATCAAAGGTGATGTAGCGGCGCTCCTAAAAGCCTCCCGTTTAACCATTAACTTCTCTGCACAACCAGCTTTGCTGATCCCTAAGCTTAATTTGAATGCATTAGGTGAAGAATTGCGAAGTAAGTCTATACAAGCAATAAAATCATGTATTGACGAAGCTTTCGAAATTGGTGCAGAGTATCTTACCGTTCTAAGTGGCCCTTATCCGGGAGATACAGATAGTGAAAAAGGCATGGCGTTATTGATCGATTCTTTAAAACAACTTTGTGAATATGCAAAAAGTAAAGGAAATCTCGCATTAACTTTAGAGGTCTTTGATCGCGAGATTGATAAAAAATCTCTGATAGGACCATCTGAATTAGCAGTAGAGGTTGCTAAGGCAGTACGTGAGGCAGGATATCCTACTTTTGGTTTAATGCATGATTTGAGCCATCTTCCTTTACTAAATGAAACATCTGCCCATGCTTTGTCGACGACGAAGAAATACCTAACATTGGTCCATCTTGGAAATTGTGTCAAAGATCCGAATAATCCATTGTATGGAGATAAACATCCGATATTCGGAGTTGAAGGAGGAGAAAATGACGCAAAAGAGTTGGCAGACTATCTTGACGCCCTTTTTGAAATTGATTACCTAGAAAAAGGGAAACGCCCATTTGTTAGCTTCGAAGTAAGACCTCATGAAGGTATCACTTCAGAGATGGCTATAGCAAACGTTAAACGTACATTAAAAGAGGCTTGGACGCAAGTTTAAGCCTTCTAGTCTCCTTTTTATTTTTTGTCGCGAAAAAACTGTTTTTTCAACAGATGCGCGTACGCTACAAAAGCAAAGATATACTAAGGTATTGAAATCTTCTTGAATTTGAAAAAAC
>JAEOSO010000067.1 GCA_016840315.1 Candidatus Borrarchaeota archaeon
CCATCCAGCGCCTAGCACGTGAGGCTTTGGTCGGCATTCGCGGTGTACCATCGTCTCCTACTACAGGTACTCGGTTATTACACAGAACCATGATATAATCCTCCTGTGCATGAGTTGAGCACCCTTCGACAAGCCATATCAGGCATATCCCACCAAAATTTTGTGAGAGTGGTATTAAGTGGTTCTACCGAAGCGGTTGGGACTAGGGTATGCATCCCAACGTTCTTATAGCCTAATACGGGTAGTTCCAACCTATTGTTGAAACTGAGTCTAGTCAAGACTTGCATCAGTACCACCATCCCAAACCCCGTCCTTTCAGGGCGGGGTTCTTGACTTCAATCGATTTCAAGAAGTTGTCGAACGTCCAGTCCTAACTCCATTGCGTGAAGTGTAATCTCTCTTTCATCTAAATGTAGAATCACATTTTGTAAAGCGAAATTTGCGTTAAGTTTTTTGAGAACAGAAACACATCTTTTAAGAACTTTCACCGCACGGTCAAAATCATCAAAAGCAAGTGCGTCTGAAAGATATTCAAATACTCTGCTCATGCCAATATAGTCCTCAAAACTGCGGTAGTGTTCTGCCGATTTGTAAGCGTATTCCAGCATTAAATCGGCACTAAATTCTTTAACAAGCACGGAAAATTTTTCATACAATCTTGCACTAATTCGTGCTCTATTTTCCAGCTGCAATGTTTGTAATACTTCCTCAAAAACTTTCCTAGCTGCCTCAATGAATTCAGCGCTAGTGAACTCTTCAGAAAGTTTTAATAGAAGGCTTTCTAAAATTTTTGGATCTTTTACTTCAACAACTAAAGATTTAACAAACTGTTGTGCGCGACTAACTCCATCTGTTTTCAATAGTTTTCTTAGAGTTTGCTTCGCATACTCTTCTGCTGCATCAACATTCTTTATTTCATAATATATTTTTATAATTTCAAGAACAAAATGAACGCTATCTTCATACCTTCCTAAAGATTCAAGTTTGTCAATATAGGTTTCCGCTATCGTTACAGTTTTTGTTATGTCGTGAGTCCTAGTGATCTCGATTGCGCTTGACATGACTTCGTTTGAAAGTGGTATATTTGGCGTTTCTGTATCCAAGAGTCTTTTAGTAAAACGAATACAAAGCGCTGCGCCGTGTGTCCACTCGCCATTTTTTTCTTGTAGTTCCGCAAGAGTTTTAATTACTTCTGCTTGATCGGTGACATCAATCTCGATATTTGTTTCGAAAGACTCGTTTAGGCTTTCCAAGAAACTGAGCGCATCTTCTTGCTTTTCTGAATTGAAAAAATATTGCGCCGCTGCTTTAGCGTGTTTAACACCGAGTTTATATTGCTTTAATGAAAATAACTGTTCGGCGAACTCTTTACTAACAATTGCCGCAATCGTTTCTCTATACTCTCCAATATTCATCTCAACAATAAGCGCTACAAGCTTCTCAGCCCATCCAAGATCTCCCGCTTTTAAAATCTGATCTTTATATTGCGTAAAAAGCACTGTACCTTTCCCGACACTTTTGGATACTAAAAAATACTCCTGAAGTTGTGTGATATACTTAAACGCTGGTTCATATCCTTTATCCCTCTGTTGAATCAAAAAATCAACAAATGGCTTTAAAACATCTATTCCTGCGTGATAATCATGATCAACATTGATTACCCGATTTAAAGCCTGTTCTGTTAATTGCATTGACAGGTCCAAATCGACAGCTTGCAATTTGTCCCTATACTTAACTATGGTATCAATTGCGCTATCTAGATCTGCCATTTCTTCATAAAGCTTTGATATTTGGGTAACATACTGTATATTGTAGGTTTCATTTGCAATCAAAATGTCAGTTGCATTCTCTAAGATGGGAATAAGCAGTCTAAGTAAGCGTTTTTCTTGATAATAGTCGGACAAGTACCTAATAACTGTGAAGCCCTCTTCGAATTGTTTCGCATTGAGAAATGTCTCATAAGTGTCCAAATAGACTTTGATTGCAGTGTATGCATCGCCTGATTCGTAATACGAATCATAAGCCCTTTCTAAATATTCTAATGAAAAACCATAACTTTCAGAATTAAGCAAAGCCTTTGCGAATGAAAAATTGAATTCAGCAACTCGCAATGGCGCATTTGGTCCTCCCAACTTTGTAATATATTCACTTATCTGATCAACGAATTCTGCCGCCAGCTGAACTTCTCCCTCGTTACATAGCATTGGAAGCGCTTTTTTATTGTAAATAGTAAGTGCTTCATCGATGTCTTCAGCATATTCGATAAGTGTAAATAAACGATCTATAACTTCCTTAGATTCGCCTATTTCTCTCATTTTGCTGGCTGAACTTAATGTTACATCTGCTGTACGGTCAAAATCATTTTCATAAGCTTGTATTGCAAAGTCTGTAAAGGAAGTTAGATATTCTCTAGCTTCACTTTTTTGATTGATCTTGATAAGATCATCAACGGTGGCAAATCCAAATTCAACGATTTTATCGAACTCTCCTCGATCAATATAGACTTTAATTGCGGCATTGACAAACTCAAGCGCTTTTAGGTATGATTCGGGACTCATTAGTTTCTTAGATAGTTTTGATGCAAGTTCAAGTACTTTGTCATCTTTTCCTTCCTCTTGGAAATACTTAAAGCCCCTTTGTGAAAATATAATTGCTTCTTCTTCCAAATTCATTTCTGAAAGTAATGTGATAATCTTCTCAGTGATTTCAAGAAGATCAAACCTATCTTCTTGAGATTCATAGAAATCGAGTGCGAAATTAAAGAACTTGACAATCTCTTCCTTTACTAAATCGCTCAGTTCTTGATCTTCTTCTGGTAACTGATCGAGATTTTTTAGCAGAAATTCGCCATATTCAACCGAATTTTCTGCAAGTGTCCTCATTAAGTCAGCCTTTCGTAAGACCTCATCTGTTTTCTTCATGTAGCGAACAATCACATGAAAATCTAATCGTTCACGTTTCATTAAGGCATCTACGAGCATACTACATAGTTTTGAAGCATCAAGGAGTTGCTCTCGTTCAATGATTAAATTGATGTTTTCATCGACAAATTCTATGAAGAGATCGACATCTAATTCTAATAACCGCTCTGCAATGTCTTTCCTTAGTTTATTAGCTTCGACAAATTTTCCTCGCGTATCTAGAAATGAAATCGCTTTTGAACCGAATTTTAATACGCCCAGCGGATTTTTTAACTCGCCAAATTTGGTCAAAAGGGACGTTGAAAGTTCCGTAGCTTCTTCAATATCTCCCTTCTCCTGAACAACTTCTAAAAAATGTTCAACTGCTTGATTGATCACCAATTCTGCTTGGGGTCTTTGTCGCAGTTCTTGTATTACATTCAGCACGATTTCTGCTGCTAATAAGGCAGCTGATAAAGAAATTTGTGGAATTCCCTGATTCAATACTCTTGCGATATCTTCTTCAATAAGTTCAGCGATTGGTAACGTTTTTGACAGACTTTCTCCTGTGCTTGTAGAAGAAAATGAGAGAAGCCAAATATCCACACCACGTCGATAAATATGCCCCGTTATGTCTTCCACATGAGAAATCCGGGTGTCTTTCATAAAGGCCATTCTGTCCTCGTCTTTCACGCTATCCTTCATCAATTCAATGTAACGGTCAACATCTTCAGCTTTTCTTAACTCTTTTATTTCATCATCTAAAGAAAGTCCCACTTCGGTAAGCGCTTCATTGTTACCTGCTACGGAAACTTCTTCTTTCGGCAAATAATCTACAATGTTATTTAAGACGTCCACTAGTTTTTCAGCGGCATCATAAGCCCCTGAAAAAGAAAAAAATTCAAGCTGTTCGTTTAATTCATCTGCAACAACATCTATAACTTTTGATGAAATTTTGATTTCTGTTGGACTTGGTGGCTGACCTTGGATTGCAATAATTCGCCATTCTTGAGCATTTTTAGCATGAATTTGAAGTGTAGTTTTCCCTCCCTCAACCAGTATCTCCTTTATTAAGATATCAGGTTTATCTTTAGGTAGTGGTGTTATAGGCGTTTCAAAGGTTTCCATGGGCAGTTCTTCTGGCTCTGTGATTTCTTCAATATCGATAGGCAACTCTTCTTTTTTCTCGATATCAATTTCAACATCAACAGTTGGTTTTTTTTCTTCTATGACCTTCTTGTCTTTGACAGGTAACTTAAGAATAGTAACGTCTTCTTTATCCTTCCAGGTGTAATTATGGGGATTTTCTATAACATCAAGTATTTTACTAACAGCTGCCTTTAAACCAGATACTCCATATGACGAAAAATATTCTGACATATTTTCTGAGATCAACTCAGTTAATTTGTCGTCAGATGGATTGAGGATGTTTCCTTTAAATAATACTGTTGCTCCGTCTTTAACGAACGCAAAAGCCCATAAATATTTGCCTTTCTTTTCTAAAAAGCATGATACACTCTCAGTGTATGGTAGCTCTATTACGGCAACCTTTTTTTCTGATGACATCAATCAACCCTTTCTATTGACATTTGTTGCAATTTGAACTCTATGCTAACTTTACTTAAATTTCTGGCGATTATAAACAACCTTTTTCGTGAATAGGTCCTGTCAGCAGCTTAATATAGTTCTAACCATCACAAGATATATTTGTTCCGATGTTTATTAACACTCTGTTTCATTTTAGAAGGAATTGATAAACGCTATACTGCGAATTAATGCAGAAAAATCGCTTCTAACTGAATTAACATCATTATTATTCGATTATTTTGCAATAATGACGTTTTCTATTTCTTTCTTATAGTTTATTTTGTTCTAATGAAAAAAATGTATGCTTTATTCAAAAAATCTTTAAGGAAAAACCCGTATTGTGGGTTGTTAATTATCATGTGACTAAATAACGATCATTATCAATCATGACAAAATTGGGGATTTGCATGTCCACAAATGCCAAACAAGAGGTTCTAGTTATTGGAGGAGGAGTAGCTGGCATACAAGCAGCATTAGATTTGGCTGCACAAGGTATTAACGTGTATTTAGTAGAAAAAGAACCAAGTATTGGAGGTAAGATGGCCCAATTAGACAAGACCTTTCCAACGAACGACTGTTCTATGTGTATTCTAAGTCCGAAGATGGTCGAATGTTCCCGCCATCCAAATATCAGACTTTGGACTTACAGTGAATTATTAGACGTTCAAAGGACAGACGAAGGTCATTTTAAAGCTAAAATCCTGAGAAAACCTCGATATATTGATGAAGAGAAGTGTACCGGTTGTGGAATATGTGCGATGCACTGTCCGGTAAAATTTACAGGCAAATTCAATGTTGGACTAGACAAACAAGCAGCTACCTATGTTCCTTTTCCTCAGGCCGTTCCTCTTATATATACAATCGATGAAAGTTTTTGTCTTAACTTCAATTATGGGATTTGTGAAACATGTAGGCATATGTGTTCTGCAGGTGCTGTTGATTTCAACCAAGAACCTGTTGAAACGATTATCGATGTCGCAGCAATAATTATAGCTACTGGTTTTGAGCTTCTTGATCCTTCTCACTTTACTCGATATGGCTATTCACAATATAAAAACGTCTTAAGTTCTTTAGAATTTGAACGTCTCCTTAGTGCGTCTGGACCTACTGGAGGACATGTACTTTGCCCATCAAATGGGAAAGAACCGAAAACTATTGCCTTTATAGCTTGCGTTGGATCAAGAGACTGTGTTCATGCCCATGCCCGCCCATACTGCTCCAAAATCTGCTGTACTTACGCAACAAAACAGGCGATTATTGCACGTGAACATGACCCTCATATAGATGCATATATTCTTTACAATGATCTTCGGACATTTGGCAAAGGTTTTGAAGAGTATATCACCAAAGCTGAAAATATCTACAACATAAAATATCTTAAATCTTTGCCAGGCGAGATAATGGAAGATCTCCAAACTGAAGAACTGCTCGTTGGATACGGAGGTTTTTCTACCCTTGAAAAGAAAATACTTAGAGCAGATTTAGTTGTTCTGTGTCCGGCAATGATTCCCGCTAGTGGGAACGATAAAATGTCACAAATCCTGGATCTAGAACTTGATGAATATGGTTTCTTTAAGGCAAAAGACGTTTCTGATCCTGTAGCCACAAATATCCCAGGTATTTTCTTAGCAGGTGCATGTGAAGGTGTAAAGGACATCCCACTGTCCGTGGCTCAAGCTAGTGCGGCAGCGGCAAAAGCAGTTCTTAGAACAGAAGTAGACATAATAAAACCAGACGTAGTATTAGAGGCAGAACTAGCCTTAGAAGAAGAGCCCAGGATAGGCGCATTTATCTGTCACTGTGGAATCAATATTGGCGGAATTATTAAAGTACCTGAAGTTGTTGAATACGCAAAAACCCTATCGAATGTCGTTTACACTACTGATAATTTGTACACATGTTCTTCTGATACTCAGGAACTGATAAAAGAAAAGATTAAGGAACATCGACTGAATAGAGTTATTGTGGCTTCTTGCACTCCTCGAACTCACGAACCACTATTTCGAAGTACAATCGAAGAGGCAGGACTAAATCCCTACCTATTTGAGTTAGCCAACATCCGCGAACAGTGCAGCTGGATTCATATGCGAGAGCCCGAAGATGCTACAGAAAAAGCTAAAGATTTAGTGCGGATGGCGGTAGCTCGCGCTTCACTATTGGAACCACAAGCAATCATTACGAAAGATGTAATTCCCTCGGCCCTCGTGATTGGTGCCGGCGTTTCCGGAATGAGTAGTGCAAAAACAATAGCTGATAAAGGATTCAAAGTATACTTGGTTGAAAGAGATAGTTCGGTTGGCGGCTTTATTAAGAATCTTAAAAGTATACTTACTCAAGGAAACGACGAGCGCGATTCCAAAGAAATTATTGAAGAACTAGAAAGAAATATCCGCACTCACGAAAATATAGAATTGCTGACTTCAACGGAAATGAAGGAGGTCTCTGGCTCAATTGGAGCGTTTTCAGTCACTTTGCAAGGCGATACTGAAAAAATCGTAAATGTCGGAACAATTATTGTAGCAACTGGTGGTACTGAATTAAAGCCAGTCGGCTATTATAGCTACAGTGAAACTGAAAATGTTTGTACGCAAACAGAACTCGAAGAATTGATACATGATGGTAAGATAGCGGACGACAGCACATTTGTGATGATAAATTGTGTAGGTGCAAGAGAAAAAGAAGGCCGTACTTATTGCTCCGCTATTTGTTGCGGTGAGACGCTCAAAAACGCAAAAGCCCTTAAGGAGAAGTATCCCAACAGTAATATATTTGTTCTTTATCGTGATTTGAGAGTATTCGGTGCGGGAGAAGAATATTATTATGGTATTAGAGACCTTGGAGTGCGTTTTCTCAAATATGACCCCGATAATCCACCAGAAGTAAATCAACTTGCAGATGGTAAGATTCAGGTAAAGGTTACAGATACTCTTCTAAATACTACTTTTGCAATTCCTGCTGACAAAGTGATCCTATCTGCACCATTAATTGCCCATGACAATAAAGCCTTAGCAGAAATGCTAAAAGTACCCACAGATTCACACAGATTCTTTTTGGAAGCCCATGTGAAACTACGTCCTGTTGAATTTGCAACTGATGGAATTTATCTGGCTGGAACTGCACAAGGACCAAAAAATATTGAGGAGAGCGTAGCGCATGCACAAGCAGCCGCCGCTAAAGCATTAACCCCCTTGGTGCTTGGATATGTTGAATCTGAGCCTATTGTTGGTGTAGTTGATCCGGATGTTTGTGTAGGTTGTGAATTTTGCGTAGATGTCTGCCAGTTTGGAGCAATAGAGATGGAAGAAGTAGAAAGTAAAGAACCAGAATTCTTAAAGGAACTAAAAGCCAAAATTAACCCTGCCTTGTGTAAAGGATGTGGAACCTGCTCGTCTGAATGCCAAGTTGGTGCAATTCGCATGCGACATTTCACGGATGATCAGATTTTAGCGATGGTTCATGCTGCTCTTGAGGAGCCTGTCACTTCTCCAGAACCCTTTATTGTCGCCTTTCTCTGCAATTGGTGTTCTTACGCTGGGGCTGATAATGCGGGAGTATCTAGATTTCAACAACCGAGCAACGTTCGAAACATCCGTGTCATGTGTACTGGACGAATTGATATGATTCATATTCTTGAAGCGTTAGCTGGCGGCGCTGACGGTGTTCTAGTTATGGGTTGCCACCCAGGTGATTGCCACTATATTGCGGGCAACCTCCGAGCAGAACTCCGCGTAAAATTCCTTACAGGTGTGTTAGATGCGATTGGTTTAGAACCTGAACGCCTAAGACTTGAATGGGTATCTGCATCTGAAGGTAAAAAGTTCGAAGAAGTTGTGACGGATTTCGTGGAGACAATTAGACGCCTCGGCCCATCACCCCATCGAAAGTTACCAGTCGCGAAGACTATCAGTGAATAGGTGAGAAAAATGAATGAACCTAGAAAGGTTGTAGATCTCTCGAAACTTGACTATGACTTCCCAAAGTATATCAAGCAAACAACAGGATCAAATCCTTTCGTATGCTTCACGTGCAGAACATGTTCTTCATTATGCACGTCAGGAAAGGTTAATGTGCTTAACATAGCTAAGATTGTTCGACAAATTGCTCTTGGATTAAAAGAGGATGTACTGGGAAGTAAAGAAATATGGACATGCGCTACCTGTATGAAATGCCAAGAATTTTGTCCTCAAGGCGTAAACCCTTTAGATATGATTTATTTCCTTCAAAACAAGGCTGTGGAATCAGGTATGCCTACTATTCCAATCGCTTATATTGAAATGGTCAAGTCAATCGTGAGGATCGGTTTAATTCAAGCGCCACAAGAAGTGATTTCCGCAGATTTCGATGAATTCGACAGAGAGGAACTAGAACTCCCCGATTTATCAATGCCTGACGCTGAGAAAATAAAACAGATCTTATTGAAAACAGGATTTCGCCATGTAATAAAATAGGTCAACTACCCCACCCTAAAGGGTAGGGGCTTGGGAAATCAAGTCACTTAGTTGATTAGAGGGC
>JAEOSO010000146.1 GCA_016840315.1 Candidatus Borrarchaeota archaeon
GAAGCGCTGCGCCTGCGACGTAATATTTTTGGTGATGATCATCCGGCTGTAGCTAGTGTTTTGTATCAGATCGGCTGGCTGCAATCGCGTCGTGGACAGCTCGATCAGGCAAGAGCTCATCTCGAAGAGGCTTTGGGAATTCGCAGTCGAGTGCTCGGACCAGACCACCCTTCTACAGCAGTGATTCTTAATGCAGCTGCAGTTGTTGTGAGAGACTTGGGAGAGGTGGACCAGGCTGAGGAGTGGTTGAGGAGTGCCTTATCTATCTACCGTTCAGTCTTTGGCGATTCCCATCACGATATCGCCTTGGTGCTTGCCAACCTGGGAAAAACAATGCAGGTGAAAGGAAATTCTACAGAGGCCGAGAAATTGCTATTGGAGGCATTGGAAATGAATCGCCGTGAATTAGGGATGGAACACAGGCACGTAGCTAATAATCTAAGAAGCCTGGCCGAACTTGAAATGGCAAAAGACAATATTGAACAAGCTGCCGAATATGCAGCGTCTGCCAAAGAGGTTTTTGATGCACTGGGATTGGATAAAGAACATCCTGATCGGCTCGAGTTGGATGAATTGATTCAGCAAATAGAGGACGTTTAAAGTTGAAATCACAAAGCAGAGGTTCCGGGGTAATCCCTTGTTTATAGAAAAAATAGATACGATAAAAACTTCGCTCCGTAGATACGACCTGTGTTAATTTACCAAATAGAGCTTTGAGGAGGCTCCGCTGGAGCCTTGTCTTTTCTATGACCGACTTACTATAAACAGGAAACTCCTCTGGAGTTGGTTCTTCATTTCAGATTTAATGAGGTACAAATGAAAGAGAGTATTTGTCATGAAGAGAGTTGTTCGTCATTCTTTCTAATAACGTCTCCCTATTTAAGTTGTAAATACCATCCAAAATAAACCGCAACATAGGGTTTTGCTCTTCAAGCATGATGAATACGCAAAGCAGAGATTCCGTAGGAATCCCCTGTGTATAGAAAAAATAGATACGATAAAAAACCTCGCTCCGTAGGTGCGACCTTTGGTTAATTTTCTAAATAGAGCAATTAGGAGGCTCCGCTGGAGCCTCGTTAATAAGCTTGTCTGGTTTTCTATAAACAGGTAACTCCTCCGGAGTTTAAGGTTCCGAATCAACTATATGAATTTACATGTGACAGTCTTTGAAGTTGGAAAATTGTTCTATGCTGGCAAGCCTAGAAAATAAAGAGCGTATTATTTTATGGTAGCTATATAGTACACTGATTCCATCGGAATCCCCTGTGTATAGAAAAGATAGATTCGATAAAAACTTCGCTCCGTAGGTGCGTCCTGTTGTTGCTTAATCAGGCAGTTCAAATATTTGAGTGACTAAAATGGAGCTTTTTAATCATGTTTATGGTTAGGCTAGCAAATGTAGAAATTATTTAGAGTCTATTTGTTCTCAAAGAAGGCTCATCTTTTACGAATTCTTCGAGTCTTTTTAACCCCATAACAGACCATGATTAAAAAACTAACTTCTGTACGTATTGATGAATTTGTAAATCCGGATGTAGCTATTCTACTGCTTCGGATCGGTACAGCGTCCCTGATGCTCACCCACGGAATTCCCAAATTACTAAGAATACTGGAAGGAGATTTCAGTTTTGGTGACCCAATTGGGATTGGACCGACAGCTTCTTTAATACTCGTAACCTTTGCAGAGGCGATCTGCGCAGCCTTGGTAATTATTGGCTTGGTGACAAGAGCTGCTCTGATACCTTTAATAATAGCTATGACAGTAGCGGTTTTTGTTGCTCACGCCGGAGACCCGTTCAGCGATAAAGAATTGGGATTGTTTTTTCTGATCAGTTTTGCCGTTCTTTTCTTGACGGGTCCCGGTAAATACTCTTTGGATCAAAAGTTTTTCGGGAAGAATTGAATACTTGAGGGCTTCCACATCGTATCACTGCCAAAAGTATTTATTGAACAACTAAGTCCTAGTTGATGGTAAAAAAGAAAATACAACTCGATTCAAAAGAAGAGATTCTTTTTCGAAGTTATAAACATCCTGCAATGTTTTATGGAGGTTTGTTCTTTTCAATTTATATGATTGCGGTAGGATTAACAGGAGGGAACCCTATAGCAAACACAATTTTTGTATCTGCCGGGGTTATTTGGACTCTTATCGGTTTGATTAAATGGACTTATACGGAGTACATTCTTACTAATCAACGCTTGGTAGTTGTTTCAGGCTATTTTTATTTACGCACGGAGAGTTATCCGATAGATAAAATTGAACACGTCACTCTTTATCAAAACTGGACAGATAAATGGTGGGGAAAAGGAATTGTGACTCTGTTTGGGATTGGCATTCAGACAAAAAGAATCAAGGGATTGAAAAATGCTGAAGATTTTAGAGATGCCGTTCACAGTCAGCTTTCCGTAAATCCTGAACCGTATTTCTCATCGTAAATAGTGTGCTTAGCCCGTTCTTAGGGGAACAATTGATTCCACATTCTGAAGGTGCGACCTACTGTTGCTAATTGAACATATAGAATATTTAGGAGGCTCCGCTGGAGCCTTGTTGATAGGGTAATCCGGTTTTCTATAAACAGGGTACTCCTCCGGAGTTGAACTCAGAATAAACTAGATGCAATTTACTCGTGGCATGACTTGAAGGCGTGCCACGAGGGATCAAACCAACTCATCAAATATTCGGA
>JAEOSO010000147.1 GCA_016840315.1 Candidatus Borrarchaeota archaeon
CTGAAGTACTTCGTCCATAGCTCCAGAGCGATAGCCACGGAGATCAAGCGTTACGTAAGTATAACCTAGTTTTTGTAACTCCTTTGTTAAGTCATTCATCTTTTCTAAATCAAAGAATTTATCTAACTCTGCAGATCCTACTTCTATCCTAGCAACTTTCCCGTCTTCATGTTCGCGTACTCTTACTTGTCGAACTCCAAACTCATTAAGGATGAAAATTTCAGCTTGTGCTATTCGCTTAAATCTTTCTTCAGTAAGCGTTTCACCGTAAGGAACCCTACTTGCCAAACATGCCATCGCAGGTTTTTCAGCAGTCGGAAGGTTTAACAACTTGGCAAGTGCACGAATTTCTTTTTTACCCAGACAGCGCTCTGCTAATGGAGACCAGACTTGCAATTCTCTTGCGGCACGTATTCCAGGTCGATGTTCATCAAAATCCTCAATATTTGTACCATCAGCAACAGCAGCATATCCTTCCTTCTTTGCAAACTCAATCAAATCACTGAATCTTAACTTTTTGCAGTGGTAACAACGATCTGGAGGATTCTGTAAAATTGCTGAATACTCAAGCTCATTTAAAGGAACAATGATGTGGTTAATACCTATATACTGGGCGACTTCCTTGGCCGTTTGCACTTCGTCAGGAAACATCATGGGAGAATCAACAGTGACTGCAACCGATTTATCACCTAGCGCCTGATGTGCCAGTATTGCAACTACGCTACTGTCCACGCCCCCTGAAAATGCAACTACAATACTACCTTTTTTCCTAAAATCTTCCAATAATGTTTCCAATAATTTGCTAGGATCGTCTTCCAACGCGTTCATCAGAATTATCCTCATTACTTTGTACAATCATCTCTTCTAACTCGAATGGCTCCATCTGGGCATGCTTCAGAGCAGATTCGACAGTCTTTTCCTTCGCCCTCTAGGCAGTTTTCAATGTTTTTTTCATTTAGTTTACAGTTTCCTACGAAAGTAATGGCACCTACAGGACATACCTCAGCACACAATTTGCAATGCCATGATTTACCAAATCGAAAGCACTTTTCAATTTTATCCTCTGTAATGCCACTCTTGCCATTATGAATGGTATAGATTGGTTTCTCTCCGAAATCCTCAACTGGGCAGATCGTTATGCAGTTTCCGCAGCCAAGACATTTGTTTTTATCAACTTCAATTCCGTGTAATTCCACCGAATAAATCTCGTTTGGACATGCTTGGATACAGATTTTGCACAAACTACACTTTTTTTGATCTATAGTGATGGAAACCAATTAAGTAACTCCTAAAATCGTTTACCATATAGCTTTTTTAAACTTACGAGTAACTTGGGCAATCGGCGCTCCTAAGATCTCAATCTTTTGAAGATCCGTTGTCCCAAACCCGTTTTGCGCTGCATATTGAATATGTTTTATTTCATTTGCATCGAAACCCATAATCGTAGAAGCTACCGTGTCAACTGATGCTAGTTTTTCTCCAGCGATTATTAGGGACATTCGTACGGGATCTCCTGCTGTGGGACCCATTCCTTCCATTCCAACTATCCCATCTATGACTGCAAAGTCAGGTTTAATGAGTTTATTCAGATCTACTATAGCTTTATGGACGCCCACACTATGAGATTTATACTTTTCACCAAGAGGCATACAGCCTTTTAGATTTTTTAAGCCTAGCGTCACAGAACAAGCGTCATGAGTTTTTAATATTGGGACGCTGATAAACTTATCACAGTTTAGTACCGTTTTAGCTATTTTACAATCTTTAAGTGCCAATGCGCCCTTTATAGAGGTGTCTATTGGCGTATCAGCATTGAAATCTATTATATCAATACCTTTTGCTTTTAGAAGAAGTTCATACTTTGTTCTGTAAAAAACCTCTTCTGTGTTATATCCAACAATGGGGCTTTCACCTACGACAGGAATACCTCCTGCAAGTTGCACTAGATCCACTAGTTTCAGGACAACTCGGGGATTCGTTGTTGCTCCTGAATTGCTAGATTTTGGACAGCAAAGATTTGGTTTGATTAGAACACGATCTCCCTTATCAATTATATCCTCAAGTCCTCCAGCAAGGACAAGGTTCACTGCTCTTTCAACCATATCTTCGATGTTTCCGTCTTTCAATACTGATACGATGTCCAAGCAAAGCCCTCCAACTATTCATATTCATGTTTTTTAAAAAATAGTGCGTTGAAGGCAACTGACCTTGTACTTGCAATATTTAAAACAACTATCGTTTAGCTGTAGATTATGAATTTCAGGCATAATTGGAAAGACTTAAATATAGAATATGCATATGTCAAAGACATATTATTACTTTAAATACATAAAACACTGTTATCGATATTACTTTCATTAATTTATCAGGATGTGAGGCTATGGACGTGTCGGATTGGTGGTGGTGGAACAACGGAAAGTAACTCATTTGACCAAATAGACAATGTAATTTAATTTTTTCTTGCTATTGAAAACAATGTTTTTGTATGCTGCAAATATAATAGATTTAATCAAGATACCACAATTTGTGAGTTTAATTTTAATAATAAGTTCTTGAGTTTTTGCTGTGCTTTCCCGATCTTTTCCATTTGTATGAACTCGATAGGGATGTCGGTAAGTGAAGACAAACCGCTAATCGCTCCGAGATAGTCCCTGCCCATCATAACGAAAATTTTTCTGTAATCA
>JAEOSO010000068.1 GCA_016840315.1 Candidatus Borrarchaeota archaeon
TCTAGTTAAATAGGAGATTATGAACAACACAGAGACCGTTAACTCAATCGAGTGGGCCAACAGAAACATTATCAGATTATGAAGAGGACCTGGTTTCCAATAATGATCTGAGTATCTTAGTATAAATACCCACCATGTTAATGAAAACGGTGCCTTTCCTGCATGATGTAAGAATAATGAATAGATGATGTTTTCAGGATCCGCTATTAGAAATGGAAGACAAACTAAAATGAAAAACCCGAGACCTATAGTAATTATTTTGAAGCGACTCTTTAGATCGCCTGTGAGTTTTGAATTGAGCATAAGAGGTGGCAAGAATATAAACGCTTGGAGCTTTACCAAAAACGCAAATCCTAGATATATTCCCCTCTTCCATGTGTTAGCTTTATTTCGTAGCGCCAAAAGAAAAAACATTATGAGAAGTGCTTCATAATGACCCTCATACGCAGTTGTAAATATTACTATTGGATTAAATAGCCAATAAAGGTAAGCCTGAAAGGCAAAGTTCTCCTTTCCTCTGTTAAGGAAATGGTTCCTTAACAAATTTGCACAAAAGATATCTGCAATAATACTTGGGATTTTTATTGCCAGGTAGAGCCATTTTGTTCCATCAGTCATCAGAATAAATGGAAGTATGAGAAATGCTACTAATGGTGGCTGTGCAAAGGGAAAATTTTGTGTACCTACACTGACTTTTGTTTCATATATGTCTAGGGGATTATTGTTATCAACTAGACGTTTTGCTGCAGAAATAAAAATTGGCACGTCTAACGGATGATAAAAATAATAGCCAATAACGGCTCTGATAGCAACTCCGATAATAGTTGCGACAACGTATTTTCGGGTTCTAAAGAATGAAGCGATATTTTTCCCTAACTGTATGTTGAACAGAGTCATGAAAATTCCACAAGAGAGCAGATGTTGAGTTCTGTTTTTTAATATAAGTTGATATTAAACTTTCGAAATACAGACGTTTGCTTATACTATCTAGAGGATTATGAAGATTACATATTTTTATGCTCTTTGCCTCAGGGGATTCCATAAATCGGCTTAGCGATTTTTTACCAACGTTAGAATCTTAGAATTTTATTTAATACAAAATTATATTAAATAAAAAAATAATTCAATTCATGGGGCTTCACTAGGAATCATTTCATAATTTTAAATTGACGATATGAGATATTACTTAGTAGGTCCTTCATCAACAGAAAAAATGATATAAAACTTACTGAGAAATTTGCTCTGCTACAATACTGTCTTCCACTTCAATCTATAATCCCTATCGAATTAAGATTAAGAGGCCGAAGAATGGGCTATGATAGTGCGTTCAAAGGAAGGTATTCCATAAAGAATATATATCGAGATTGGCTAAAGTGGGTTCTTAAATCTTTTATAGAGATTTTGGGCTATACTGAAAGATCTATTGGTCTATTACACGCCTCAGGAAGACTTTCTGCCCATGCTCTTTTCACTGATTATTTTTTGGAAAATAAATTCGAAGAAACTGAAGTCATACCACCGCCTTATTTTGAAGATGCTTTGAAATTTGTTCAGAGATTTCTATCTACAATTATTACTCCTCTCTCTAGCAAAATTTCCATAACCCTAGAGAATGAAAACAATGCTATTCTTGATATAAAAAATAGCGTTTTTACTTATGAAGTCAGAAATTCGAGGATACCTCTGTGTAGTTTTATTTCAGGTTTTGTTGAGGCTTCTTTAGAGCGCATGCTTAATTATTATAGGGAATTACGCCATAAAGAATACTTCGCACATGTAGTTGAGAGGAAATGCAAAGGCATGAATAACCCCTCATGTATTTTTGAAATCAAAATACGTGAACTACCTCTAGAGGGCACAGAAGCTATCAAAAAAGATATTATCGAAGATCCAACCCAGTCTTCCAAACTCTCAGAAATCCAATCTAGCGTTGTTACTTGGATCAAAAAAAGAATACGTTTCGATGAGGTTTATCGTAATTGGATAATCTATGTCTGGAGTTCAATCCTGCGAATTATGGGACTCAATGAAATAACTCAAGGAATTTTACATGCAACAGGTCGACGTGCGGGACAACAAGCCTACCACGAATACATCGATCATAGTAAGATAAAATTACCGAAAACGTTTCCAAATATGATGCACCTGCTAAAAGTTTTTGTCCAAGAGGTTTTAGTGGGACTTTCGGAAGTGGATGTTGAACTTCAACTTCTAACGGATGAAAAAGCATTTTTAATACTTCAAGAAAGTCCGTATACCTTAGGTTTTCCACAAGGAACCTTTATACCTGTTTGTGACGTTATTGCAGGAGAACTTGAAGCAAGCCTTGAACGTATTATAAAAAAAGTCAATTATAATGGGGCATCTAAAGTTTATGTTAGGGAAGTTCAATGTAAAACATTAGGCGATCCTGTATGTAAATTTGAAGTAACACTAATGGATTAGCCGATTTTTAACGCCCTTTAGCAAAAAATCTTCATTCATTAAAGTCTTTCGAAGGATTAGTCCCCATTAATTCCAAAACCCTTTTTTCAACGCGTTTCGTTCTTCTTATACTTTCTTCTAACAAAGGGTTCTTGCCATATTTTTTTATCCAAAATGAAAATCTTTTCTTTAAGTCAACAGAATGGCGTCCAGCAATCAGTTTGTCAGCATAACATATTATAAGTTCTTCAATTGTTTCAGGTATGTATTTTCTACCGTCAGGAAAATCAAATCTTTTTGCAAATTCGTTTGTAATTCCACATAATACATGTCTTTCAACGATTCTTGCCAACTCTAGAGGATATCCCAACTTTTGAAGTAATTCACCTCCTATAATTCCGTGGCGTATACTATTTTCTTTATGCCGTCCAATATCGTGAAGCAGAGCACCTGCTCTTACTAAATCTGTATTTACAGTATGACCGTTCCGAACGATTTTTTCTGTGAGTTCTAGTGCTTTTTTATAAACAGCTTTAGAATGTTCAATGATTTTTCTGTCTACACCATACTCGGTAAGCAACTCTAACGCTTCCTCTTCGTAAGGAATTTTAGCATAATTCATCTTAATACCTCAAAGAGGGCAAAATCCTTTAGGACGGGGTAGTTGACTACTCTTGCTCATCTTTTTCAAGCTCTTTTTTTCGAACCTTAATTCCAGTTTCTGTTCTTATGATTTCATACGTTTTTCTGGGCGAAAATGATTCTTCGTGCTCTGTTTTCGAACTTTCTGTTTTCAAGGTTTCTATTTTAGCGCTTCCTCTTTTCTCCATTCGTTCTTTCTTACAATCAGGACAGACCACATTTTCAAACTGCAGGGTACTGTAACGAAAGACTATCTTGCCGCACTTGACACAACGTATCGGTTCTTGAACTTTTTCAAACCTTTGATGTTCGATTTTTTTCTTTTTCGCATATTCAATTGTTTTTAATATTGTGTTTTCGATTTTCTTCATTTTTTCATCCTTTTCGTCAACTGACATTCGAATCAATCCTACTCATAAGGATGAAAATAGTATATTTTAAAATTGTAGTTGACACATAAAGTTGCTAAAAATATTTCTTAAGAGGAGATCTTATGAAAATAAAAACTCTTAAACTTGAGATCCCTAAGGAGACTAATTGCATTCTTGGTATGACGCATTTCATTAAATCGATCGAAGATTTATATGAAGCGTTAGCCGATTCTGCACCAGCAATAAAATTTGGAATTGCATTCTGTGAAGCATCTGGTCCATGCTTAATACGCACAGAAGGAAACGATAATGAATTAATACAAATTGCCGCACAAAATGCTATGAATATTGGCGCAGGTCATTCCTTTATCATTCTTATGAAAAATGGTTATCCGATTAACGTCCTCAATCGAATAAAACTTGTTCCCGAAGTATGTAGAATCTTTTGTGCAACTGCTAACCCTGTTGAGGTCATTGTTGTTACTACTGAACAAGGAAAAGGAATCTTGGGTGTTATTGATGGTTTAGCGCCAAAAGGAATCGAAGGGGAACAAGAAAAAAAAGAACGAAAAGAATTTCTCAGGAAAATTGGATACAAACTTTAGATAATACTTTGCTCAGATTTTTTTCGCAAATATTTTTATTCACTAGTAATCTGCTATCAAACTGGCTTAAATGGGATTAGAAATTAAGTCGTCATGTTGTCATTTTTACAATTTATTCACATACAAAGATTAATGAGGATGTTTAAATGGGAGAGGCCCAGGAAAAAGAGGAATATGACAAAAGAAGGTTCATGAGGCTCGCCAATCTTTCTTTAAGTTACTTAATGTTATTTGTATTATCTATAGGGCTGTTTATTGGAATGATTCTCGCATACATCTTCTTTAAACCAGTGCAACTTTATCTTTATGTCGCTATTGCGTCCTTTATAATCCTGATTCCCAATTTGATAGGATTTATAAGAGCATTTTTACAAGCCAAAAAAGAACTCAAAATTATGCATAAAAATGGAGGACATACACATTGAAAGCATTAATTCTTGCTGCGGGAGAAGGAAGTCGACTCAGACCGCTCTCTGAGAATAGACCGAAACCCATGTTTAATATCTGTGGCAAACCTATCCTTGAACACATCCTTGAACTTCTTAAGAAAGTAGGTATTATAGAGTTAGTAATCGTTGTGGGTTACCAAAAGGATTCAATTATAGACTATTTTGGCTCAGGGTTTGATTTTGAAGTAGACATAAAATATATTGTTCAAGAAAAGCAGATTGGAATAGAAGACGCGATTTTGGCTTCAGAAAACGAATTAAAAGATGAAGAATGTTTCCTACTAGCCCATGCAGACTTCTTTGTAGATGTGGATATGGTTCAAAGAACAATTGACACCTTTCACGAATTTAATGCTGACAGCACAATAGCGCTAACACTTGCCCCTGATGTAAGTCGATATGGAGTAGCAGTCCTTGATGTATCAGATGGAAGAATAGAGCAGATAATTGAGAAACCTATACCAGGATCTGAATTAAGTAAATACGCAGTTTCAAGTGTGTATATGTTCCGTCCTGAAATCTTTAATCACCTCAAAGAAACTCAGCAGTTAGATGGGGCGGTTAATCGCCTATGTAAACGTGGTAATGTATACGCAGCTATCTGGGAAGGTCAATGGATTGACGTCGAATATCCTTGGGATACATTAACAGCATGCCAATTCGTAATGGATAGACTGATGAAAGAAGGTTCATATATATCAAAAGACGCTGAAATCGAGGGCCGAATCGAAGGGCCGGTCTGGATCTCGGCTGGCGTGAAAGTTCGTTCTGGGGCAGTCATTAAAGGACCAGTCTATATCGGGGAAAATACTTTTATTGGAGATAACTCACTGATTCGAGATTATACAGCGATTGAAAACGATGTAGTTATAGGTTTTGGGGTCGAAATCAAAAATTCAATAATACTCAATAACTCTTTTGTAAATCGACTCTCTTTTATTGGCGACAGTGTTATTTCAAATAAGGTGTACATAGGTGCAGGAACCCAAATCATTAACTGGAATAAAGACGAGCCAATATATGCGCTAATTAACGGAGAAAAGATGGATACTGGTCGCACTAAATTAGGAGCAATTATTGGAGATCATACAACTCTTGAAGTGAATTGTAGCATCATGCCAGGACGAAAAATTGGCAATCAAGTGTGGGTAGGGCCAGGAGTCGTAATAGATAAAGATATCTCACCAAATAAACGTGTCTTTGTTAGTCAAGCTATCCAAGAGACTGATAGGTGAATTCCGGCTTTCGTTCCTTTTTATCACTATCTATCGTTCATTGCGAATGAGTTATATATGACCGTTTCGAGTTTTCACTAAAAGTCTTCTTTTCAGAAATCAGAACAGAGTGATATGAATGTCTCCTTTTAACAAAGAACTCTTCCGCAGTAAACGCGTAAAAAATATGGCAATTGCAGGAATATTTGTCGCCTTTTTTGGTGGGATGCTCACAATCGCTCTTATTGGCATAAATATTGGCGAAGTTTTCGTACGTTTCGTGCTCTATTTTCACGCTAATTATGGCGACCTTGGCGTCTACTTCGCTGTTTTCTTAATCAGTATAATTGGAAATGTCTCTGTGATCATGCCAGTCCCATACATCATTGCTCTAGCTATACTTGTAGTTGTCTTACCAATCAACCCGCTACTGCTAGGCATATCAGCTGGATTTGGCGCATCCATTGGCGAACTTAGTGCATGGCTTCTTGGAAGAGGTGCGAGCGAAATGATTGAAGATACCTCTTACGGAAAACGACTTGATGCACTCGCGAAATTGGTGAAAAAAGGCTATGGAATTCCCCTTATTATATTCTTCGCGGCTACACCACTGCCGGATGACCTTCTTTTAATCGTACTTGGTATGGTAAATTACAACATAGGTTATGCTCTAGTTGCTTGTTTCATCGGTAAAATCATTCTTGCAGTCGGTATAGCGTATCTGGTTCGTAGTGCAGCGGAAACAGAAGCAGGTAAACAAGCTTTACTTCTCTATGGGATCGACATCGAAGCTATCAGAAGTGGACAAATATCTTCTTCGCAAGATCCTATCGTACCAGTAATTTCTATGATCATTACAATCTCGGTAATGCTTTTAGTGGTTATGGTTGACTGGACGAAATACCTCCGAAAAGGAAAAGAAAAAGTTACTAATATGATTAAGAAAGAAAATAAGCCAGAAGAGGATAATTAAGCTTTTTAGAACACCCTTGGCAAACATTTAATTTTGCATACCTTTAATTACTTCTCTAGTGTTTAGTTTCTTCATCACTTGAAATACGAAGAAGGAATAAATTCTGTGAGTGATATCTCTATGAATGATCGTGAGACTCCGTTAGTTTCAATTGTTTTGCCTACGTACAATGAGCGAGAGAACATAGGGCTTCTTGTTCCGAAGATTCTTGACGTTTTTAAGAAGAATTGGCCTGGCGAGATTATAATTGTTGATGATAATAGTCCGGATGGGACTGGAGCGCTCGCAGACACTTTAGCAAAAAAATACCCAAATATCAAGGTAATCCATCGAAAAATAAAATCTGGTATTGGATCAGCGTATAAATCGGGATTCAAAAGAGCTTCTGGTAAAATTGTAATGGAAATGGATGCCGATCATTCGCATAATCCTCGTGATATCCCAAGACTAGTTGATGCCGTCCTTAAAGGATATGATTTAGCAATTGGCTCACGATACGCTGGCGGAAATATTGTAGGCTGGGGAATTTACCGCAAAATGGTCTCGAAAGGTGCGAATACATTAGCAGCGTTTATATTACGGATTAATAAATTCTCGCAAGACGTTACTACTGGATATAGGGCTTATCGTGCTGAGGTCCTGAATACAATTGATATGTCAGCAGCTGTGAGAAGTTCAGGTTATGCTTTTCAACTTGAAATGCTAGTCGAAACCATAAGAAACGGATTTAAAGTAAAAGAAGTGCCCATAACTTTTGTAGATCGCCGTATAGGCGAATCAAAACTTGGCTTGAAGGATATTTTGGGCTTTTTCTTAACAGTAATAAGAATTAGATTCAAAAGTATACGATTGTCAATTACCCCACCCTAAAGGGTAGGGGCTTGTTCCGTGAGGAGCAAGAGCAATTAGTTGATTAGCCTAAGAGAGGTCGTGGTGAAAAAACACATGGCGGTATCTAAGTTATCAGCAGAGTTAAAGAACACACCAAGGGATGCTTCTCTAGTCCCTTGCTCTGTAAATGGTGGTTTAAACAGAGAGGAAACTCTCAGTGATCATCGTAGAGTACTGACTGATAACCTTGGCGAAGAGAACCAACCTACTTTAAAGCAATTTAAAGGAGGCGATAGGACTTGAGAGTACCTATCTATGTGTTGAACATGAGGGGACAACCTCTCATGCCTACCACACAACGCAACGGAAAGAAGTTATTAAAAGAAGGAAAGGCAAAAGTTGTTCAGAGATGTCCTTTTACCATTCAGTTGAACTATGCCACTGGAGAAATTAATCAACCGATTAAACTCGGAGTGGACATAGGATATACGAACATCGGGTTTAGTGCCAAGACAGACAAGTTAGAAGTCATAAGTGGCACCTTAGCACTTCGGAAAGACGTTTCTAACAAGATAGAAGCAAGACGGATGTATCGTAGCACTCGCAGAAATAGATTAGGGTACCGTCCACCTAGGTTTAATAACCGAGAACGACATGAAGGATGGTTAGCACCCAGTATTCAGCATAGACATGACTCACATATTAGATTAGTTACTAAACTTGAAACGCTACTACCGATAACCTTCAAAAAAGTAGAGGTAGCGAATTTCGATGCACACAAAATGCAACACCCAGAAATTACAGGAATAGCATATCAGCAGGGCGAACTTCAAGGCTACGAAGTCAAAGAATATCTGTTAGAGAAGTGGGGACGTAAATGCGCCTATTGTGGTAGAAAGGACTGTCCATTAGAAGTCGAGCATATTAATCCTAAAAGCAGAGGTGGAACTGACAGAGTGTCTAATTTGACTTTATCATGTAGAACATGTAACCTTAAAAAAGGAAATAAGACCGCAGAGGAGTTTGGTTACCCTACCGTCCAGCAACAGGCAAAGAAATCACTTAAAACAACAGCATGTATAAATAATGTTCGTTGGAGGATAGTAGAGCAGTTAGGAGCAGAGCATACCTATGGATACGTCACAAAATACCAGCGCAATAAGTTAGGCTTAGAAAAGTCTCATGTTAATGACGCATTCGTAATTGCAGGCGGAACAAACCAAGAACGCTGCAGACCTTATGAGGTGATTCAAGTGAGACGCAATAATCGTTCGCTACAGAAGAACAGAAAAGGCTTC
>JAEOSO010000148.1 GCA_016840315.1 Candidatus Borrarchaeota archaeon
TTTTGCAATGTAGGTAACAACATCCCCTATTTTCTTATGGACGTCCCCCATCCGTCCTTTATGTTGAGACCTGACCCTCTTAGTTTTCAAGCTTGGGTTATATTATGAATGCAAATTGTAACCTATGAGGACACTAATTGCAATATTAATATAATTTTTCCTTGAAATTATTATACTATAACTGTAAAATATGTCTCAGGGGGACACAAAATGCAGTATAAAAATAATAAACTTAAAACCCTTGGACCTCAAGCAGCTCACTTAATCACCACACTTTACGAGCGAAATAGGTCTAGGTTTCGACTTAAGGACGTACAAAGGATTCTTCAAATAAACGAGGCCGCCTCCCGTAATTTTGTCCGAAAACTTGTGGAAAGAGGGATTGTTACGCGGTTGAAACCAGGACTTTTCATCTTAGTGCCATTTGAGTTAGGGAAAGAGCGTGAGTACATAGGAAATCCATTCCTTGTGGCCTGTGAGATTGTGAATGGAAAAGCCTACTATCTCTCTCATGGAACAGCCATGGAAATTCACGGAATGGTTACTCAACCTCAATTGATTGTCTGGACAACAACTCTAAAGCCACACAGGCCTGTCAACGCGTTGGGGGTAGAGTTTCGGTTCATCCATAGCCAAAAGAAATTTTTCTTTGGCTTAAGCGACTACTGGGTTACAAAACAAGAAAAAGTGAGAGTCAGCAATCTTGAGCGAACAGTCATAGACGGTCTTAAGCAGCCAGAATATTGCGGTGGGATGACGGAAGTGGCTAAAGGCCTCTGGATTCGCCAAAACGATATAAATGTGAGCCGACTTATTGGGTTTGCGGTAAAGATGGGTTCTGGTGCTGTTATCCGTAGGCTTGGTTACCTTCTTGAACTGTACAAGATAGGTACTCCTGAGGACTGCCAACTTCTCCGAGAACATTTGACAGAAACGTATGTACGGTTAGATCCTCTCTTACCATCTGAAGGAAAATTTCTTCGGAGATGGAAACTCCAACTCAATGTTTCCGTTGAAGAATTCCTATCTGTAGTGAGGACTTAGCCAGTGATCCCTCAGCGAAACCTTTCACTATTATCTAATCGAATTGCAAAAGAAGAGGGTCGCCGTATTCCAGAGGCCATCCTTGAGCGCGACTATTGTCTTTCCTGGTTCTTAGTAGGGTTATCACATAGCCCACTTAAGAATATGCTCCTATTCAAAGGAGGTACAGCTCTCAAAAAATGCTATGTTCCTGATTATCGGTTTTCTGAAGATCTGGACTTCACCCTAGCAGAAGAACTTCCTTTCGAATTCATCCAAAAAAATCTTGATATTGCCTTTGAGTTTACACACCACGCTTCAGGTATCAAATTAGGTTTTAGCCGTTTAGACCGTAATAGCCATGAAAATAGTTATACTTTTTTCCTAAGATATGAAGGCCCCCTACCAGGTGTTACTGGCAAGGAAGCCAAGGTGGATATTACTATACGAGAAAAGATTACCCTTCCAATTGAAGAAAAAACAGTACTGAGGGGGTATGATGAGTATGAAGATTTGCCTGAGGATGCAAGTATTCTAGTTTATTCTCTTAATGAAATAGCCGTTGAAAAGGTAGTAGCTCTCTTAGATCGTGCACGGAATGAGCCCCGTGATCTTTATGACATTTGGTATCTGACCTCCAATGGGCATGTAGATCTTGTTGATGTGGTCCAAGCTATTGACCAGAAGTTGAAATTCAGGGGTAAAGAACTAACCGACGTACGGGAGGAATTTCTGCGGAAAGAAGCGCGCTTAAGGAAACTCTGGGACATTCGTCTTTCTTCTCAAATGACAATGCTCCCCGAGTTTAATAGAGTATATCGAGCAGTATTGCGAGAATTCAGGCGTGCAGGATTATTGAAATAAGGGTTGAATTTCTCAATCTCAAGGTATTTCCGTAAAAAATCGGTAATTTCACGGGTTAACTTATCAATTAAAGACTGTTCAATACTCTGAAACCTGCTTGCAGCAAGGCTTTTAGAAGGCTAATTTTGCGAGTTACCCCCACTTTTGGGGGTCTTGACATAAAAAAATCCGACTTTGAGCAAAAGTTACCCCCACTTTCAGGGGCAAAGTTACGATCATTTTTAGGGAAATTTGGCATTTTCTCTTTGATAAGCTTATATTAAAGAGTCATTTTTGGTTATTTTGCGCTTTTTTGAATATTTTTTGGAACGAAGAGTTGAGGGATTTAGCATTAAACAGGCACGAACGTTATTATTGAACAGTCTCAATTAAGAGAATATTCACCGATCTCCCTTGTTCATTTCTCAATTATTAAGGAAAAATGTGTAGGTTTAGGGGGACGTTCTTTTCTATGTATCTAATTGGGTGAGCATTTCTTTGTGATATCTCCTTTTTCTATTCCGCGAACGATACCATGCTCCAGAAGTCCTGGGATATCTAATCGAGCAACCCGTGGGTGGATGGAATATGAATGAGAATCTAGAAATAGTCAAATAGAAAAGTACGTCCCTTATTTCTTTTATTTCAAAATCATTCAATAGCTTTCCAGGTCCTGAGAAAATCTTCTCTTGAATAAAGACCCGGAAAGGCGTGATCTCCTGCCTCAAAGACAAAATTGA
>JAEOSO010000010.1 GCA_016840315.1 Candidatus Borrarchaeota archaeon
TGTAGATAAAGCTACACTTGATATTGTTAACAGAGTACCAGGTGTGCCCGGATCTGCAGCAGAACAGTTTAACGTGTTGGAGAGAGAAACTGCTAAATTTAAAATGATCAGTGGAGCAGATCCGATGGTTCAGATTAAAACTGCTGAAGAACTTGGTCTCGGAACAACAAACTACAAATTTATTGACGCTTGGGAACTACAGGAAGATGAATAGAAAAGTTATTTTGATTGCACAAATCTAAGTCTTTGTTATAAAGAGAAATTTGTAATGAATCGGATAAAGGGATGTGTTTGAAGAATGTCAACAATCACTCAGGATACTTCTCAAGAAGCAGAAGAATTGTTTGAGGAGAAGTGGGTTAGAAAACTAATGGTCGCTACTCTAAACGAACTTGGTGTGACTTGTCCTGGTATTTGCAGCCATCAAGTGCCAACAGGAGTTGGAGGCCGACACTGTGGTACATTAAGTCGAGTGCTCAATAAAGGTACAAAATCCATATTTCGAACGCTACGGAAATTAGCAGATTTAAGTTATGTCCAGATATTAGAGATTCCTGCAAATGAAAGCGGAGAAAGACAGCAAAGACGTGCTATCCAAAAGTGCTATAGATTAACTCAAAAAGGCGAAAAAAAGACAAAGGAATTCGAAATTGAATTTGAATATGGCGATCTAATATAAGTTATATATTTTAGTTATAGATTATTATACGGGCGTTTTCAATGGTCGATACAAAAACAAAAATAGTCATGGAACTCAAACGATGCCATGCGTCAATTGTCAAGCCAAAAGAATGGGTTAGCATTAATACAATGATGAACCTGTTTTCATTTGACATTATCACCAGAATGAAATCTCCCGAAGAAATCCATGAAGCTTTTAAGGAACTTATTGAAGAAGGGAAAATCAGAGAAAAGGACAATATGCAATATCTCCAATTGAGCAATTTTAAGGAATTTATTGAAGAAATAGAAAAACACTGGAGGAAAAAATCCAAAATAAAACGTTCTGTTGTGAGAAAGGAATCACGTCATAAATGAAGACCACAGAATAGAATTTCGCATTCATACTTGATTTTTCATACTAAGAAATACAAGAAAATAGTCTAAAATATTTCAATTATTCATTTAGAGAGAGGTGTGATTTATGAGCACAGAGAAGGAGAAAAAGGAAAAAAAAGCCGAAGAGGTAGTCTCTCGAATTTTGGAACTTCGAGAGAAGGGCGAAACAAGGGCTGAGTTAAAGTATGTTTCAAAACTACGCTCACCTATACGGGCACGGTTTGAAAAAATAAAGCATAAGATCGCTGTCATGTCTGGTAAAGGCGGCGTTGGTAAGACAACGGTAGCAACAAATTTGGTAGCTGCATTCAAATCAGAAGGATATAATTGTGGTATTCTTGATGCTGATGTTCACGGTCCTAATGTTCCAAAAATGATGGGCTTGCGTCAGAAATATCCTGATTTTAAAGGTCGTACGTTCTACCCACTTAAAACAGAAGAGGGAATTAAAGTATGGTCGGTAGCACTGTATTGGCCAAGCGACTCTACCCCTGTTATGTGGCGCGGCCCCTACAAAACCCGTGTCATCAAACAATTTTTGGCCGCTGTAGATTGGGGAGAACTCGACTATCTTATCATTGATCTACCTCCTGGAACTGGCGATGAGCCCCAAACTATTATTGAAAGGATCCCAGAACTCGATGGTGTAGTTATCGTTGCTACTCCTCAAGAAGTTGCACTTTTAGATGTGAGGAAATCTGGTGAAATGGTAAAAGAGATGGGCGTACCTGTTTTAGGCGTTGTTGAGAATATGTCTGCCCATGCAATTTGCCCTGATTGCGGTGAAATACTAAAATGTGCGAATTGCGGAAATGAAATCACTTTCTTTGGAGAAGGTGGAGCAGAAATTGCTTCTGAAGAATTAGAAGTGCCTTTTCTCGGAAGTATACCTGTTGATCCTCGTATAAGGACTTCGGGAGATGAAGGAACACCCTTTGTGTTAAAATATCCTGATAGTGAAGCCGCTAAAAACTTCCGCGAGATAGTGAAGAATATTGAAAAAGAGCTTGAAAAACACAAACCCCCCTCAGAAGGTGAGTAGCCAATGGAAGTTGATGTGTCTTTAAATGAGGCAGCCCTTGAGGTAGCGGAAAAGGCATCACGCGCATTAGAGAAACTAATTTTTTCTACTGGCACTCCTGAAGATGTATTCGAGGAACTAATGAAAATAGACGCTTCGACTTTGCTCGAAAAGAATTGGAACAAATTGACTTCCGAACCAAAATATTACCATCACTTAGATATTTTCCAAGCTGTAATGACTCTTCAAGATGAGTTATTATCTCAAATTGAAGAAATGGGTATAGACAGTATAAAATCAGATTTAGAAACTCTTGATTTTGCGCGCCAGAAAATTGAAGAAATGTGATTTTTCTTGAACCAAAACCTCTGAGGGTTCATCCCACATCTTTAAGCCCAAAAACTGTTGAATAGTTGTTTTATCTTTTACATATGGGCAAGTTGGGATGTTAAAACTTCTCTTAGGATCATTTCAATGGGCATTATTACCCTTTTAACAGTTTCCGGTCGTGAATCTTTTTTAAGACGCCCATCATTATCTTTGGGAAGGTTTTGAGATTTTAGTAACCCAACTAGATCGTTTTTTGCATCCATACAACTCATTTCGATAACACGTGAATGTGCATCTCGTATCCGTTCACTCCATCCGGTCTCAACAAGTAAGGCTGATATCTGACTAACTGGAGTGCGTTCCTCTGCTGGAAGATCCATTTTATTTAAACAAATAACAAAAGGAACATCTTTATACCCGTAGTTTTCGATGAATTCCGCGAGTTCAATTAAAGCGGTCTGATTGTGCTTAAACTGCGCTTTTGTTGAGTCTAACATGATGATAAGTCCTTGGACGCCAGAAGTTACAACCTCTCTTTGCGTTATGTGGCGCAGTTGCCCAGGGACGGTATAGATATGTGCTTTTAAGCGATCTTTTCCTGTTAAAGGGTTATATCCAAAGCCAAAAACACCTCGGTCGAAAAATAAAGTGCGCTTAGTTGGGTCTTCAAGTGTGAGAAAACTGTAAACACTATCTGGATCTTCCAAAGTTTTTAGCACTTTGAAGATAGTAAGCGCCATAGTTTTGCCTGCCATAGACGCGCCCCAGAATACTAATTTAACTACTGGGACTTCGTCAAAATCCTTTTTTAGATGTTCCAATGATTTTCTGCCTCCATTTCCTGAATTTATGTATTTTGGAGAACTATGAGCCAATTACATGTCGCCATGTCTTTTCTTAAATATGAAAAATACTGCTAGGCTATTAACTTTATTTCTTACTAAAAATTCTTTTGGTAAGAAGCTCAGCATTAACGTTGTTTTTTGTGAATTTTGCGTGAACTAAGAAGTTTTTTTATTGACGTTTACTTTAGATACATCCTCATTCGAGAATGAGCGTTAATGGAACCTTCATATGGATGCATGGGAATATTTATAATGTCTACGGAAAGACTTTGGTTAGCTTTCGTAGGATATTTTCATTGATGCATTTGATGAATCTGTCTAAATTCGCGCTTCTGCAACAAATTTAGGATTATATGGGGTGTAGAAATGTTTGGTCTATCTTGGAGAAAAGATGAGATAGTTCAAAACAAAGACAAAATAAGAGAAGATGCCGTTTCTTATGTAAGAACTAGAAAGGATGCTCTTGAAAAAGAAATTGAGAAACTTGCTGAACGAAATAGAATGATCCTCCCGCACATTAGGGATCTTGACCTTGACCTCGTTATAAAAGAGTTTATTAAAACATACGTGCGTCAAATAATCGATTTGGCCTGCGAAGCAGAAAATGCTGAAGAGTTTGGTAACAAAAGTAGCGATCTTATTTCTACTATTGAACAAGTATTTGAGAAACAAAGAATTGAAAAACCTGTCGCAAATCTAGCGATAGACATAAGTATGTCATTGTTCACATTTGGAAGCGGCATGGAGCACACACTCCGATTTAAAGAATCTGGTGCTCGTTATCAGTTTTAATGATTTGTATGTTAGTTTAATAGTCGAACTCATTTTCAGAAGGGATGCATGATGAGTTTTCACGAAATAATTGACATGGAACGTTATGAAAAAATTGTAGAACAATTCGTTTCCGAACTTGAAAAAACTGGTGTTAGTCCCAGTATCAACCAGTACGTTGTGATAAAGCTACCAGCCCAGTCGTTTCAAGGGTTTTTTTCAAGTATACCTTTAGTTGAGGCTCTTAATAAGTATGGATTAAGAGCAAGTTTAAAGACAGTGCGTATACCTGAGCCGAAAGAAAAGAAAGTAGTAAAAATGAAAGAACGTGGCGGCATACACAAGGATCCTCTCTATGAAAAGTATGCTGAACGATTTGGATCAGATTTAACGACTCACATGCGTGATTTAAGCGGTTCGGATCAAGCGATGGTTGCGGGAATGTTTGGGTATAGCGAGTCAGGCCCTGATGTAGACGTTGAATCTGATAGAATATTTGCACTTTTAAATTATGTTTGGAATCTTATCGACAAATACACGGAAGTACGTGCAGGAGGCAAATATGAATATGAGTATGAGCGAAAGTTCGGGAAAATTATGGAGTTAATTGATACCTTCTTTACTGAAAAAAATGAACCATCTTTTGAAACCTTTATCAAACCCCCGGATTTCATCTTAGGTTTTGATGGCGCGAATTTTGTATCAATTCGGGGATCTCCAAAAATCAGTCTAAAGGTAGATGACGCTGATTCTTGGATCACATTATCAAGTGTTGAAGAGGATTTAGAAAACGTATGTTTTGAGATCATAAAAACTGGATTTAATCTTCCACGGGGAGGAGATACCCTGCTCATCCTTCCTAGTATCCCCCCTGAGAATCGCCGTAAAAAACCAAAAGAAGATTATCTTCAAGCGTATGTTCAAGCCTTCACATATGAAGCTATCGCATTTAAAAAAGGACGCATTGCGAGCATTTTGATGCTCAACACAAAAGAGCACCCAAATGACAATCCTGATGAAATTTGGGCTGCAATTCAAGCATTTTGGGGCATAGAACTCTCAAAGAAAGTTCCTCAAGAGCCATTTAAGCGTTATCGAATTTTCTCTGGGGAAGCGGGCATGAGGTATAAGGTAAGGATTCCACATGCAGTGTTAGTTTTTAAAGGTGAAGGTAGCTTCGGAAAAGACGTGTTCGGAGAAATTGTTGGTTATCCCACGCCAAACTTAAAGACAAACTGGACAAATGCTCTACAATTAACATCAAAACTTGATTGGTATCCCCAAAAAGAACATGACGATCGTGAGCCTTTGATAAGATTAGGTTTACAGGAGCTCTTACCAATTTCGACGTTTTTGCGTGTGTGCGGCATTGATTACAAAGCAATGCGAAAGAGAAACAAGCAAATCAAAGAAATTCTTGATAAAGCTGAAAAAATCGAAATCATTGGACAGCCAATCGATGGTGTTGCCACAAATTTGATTGTATCTCTTGGTAGGCGAAAAATCAGGACAAGTGACTCTGAAGCCATTTGGCCAGGTATGTTCGCAAACTTTCCTGGAGGAGAAGTCTATTTCACGCCAGATACTATAGATGGGACCTTTGTTGTGGATGAAACGATGGCTATTGATCAAAGTTATACTCTTGATACGCCTCTCATTATAAAGATTGAAGCAGGTGTAGTTAAAGAGATAACAGGAAATCAACAGTTATTAACTATACTTTTAAGAGAAAAAGAAAAGTCTAAACAAAGACTCACGCATTTAGAAGAAAAAGAGGCATTACCAGTTAAAGTACTTCAAGGGTACAAAGATAATTTCGATCGAGTCGGTGAATGGGGTCTCGGCACAAACTCCCATGCTAAAGTGCCCAGTAATTACTTGATAGAAGCAGAAAAGGCGGACCGCACTATACACCTTGCACTAGGGTCGGGGTATGAGCCTGACAGAGCCACTTTGTATCATTGGGATGCCGTTGCTGGACGTAATCAAAATCTAACTATCACTGCGCTAACAAGTGATGGTAAAGAAATACCTATATTGGTTGAAGGCGAATGGAGTAAAGAATTAGAAGAGTATACATGAACTATACCCTCCCCCCTGTATGATGGGGATTTATTGCCGCATAGCTTAAAAACTCATTTTTTCTTAGCTCACTAGAGGTTTTTTCCAGAGCCCTACTCTCTCAAAAAATTTATTGTATATTATCAAAATCGCAAACCATAGTCCTTGAAATGCGAATGGAAGTTTATCATAAAAGTGAATACTTTCATTCAGAAAGTCACCTAAATAAATGTAATACACAAAATAATTCAGAAATGCTAACACAAACACCAAAAGAGTTCTCATAAAAACATTAAATCGTTTATTATATTCATGAGGCCAGTTGTAACAATAGACTGCCCAGAAATATGTCCATGAAATTACAAATATAGAAAAGTTTGCAGCATTTCTTAGATACCAATCGCTGCTAGGGCTTTCCCACAGAAACCAGGATTGCGTAGATGCTAATACTAGAAGCGTATAGAAAACATATCCCCCTATCAAACAGATCAAACTTGCGAAAATTCCTTGATAAGGTTGGCTTTTTATTCTCTCAATCGGCCAATTGTCCCATAGAACCGCTAGCAGTAGCATAACCGCCATGGCACTATAGAGATATCCAATGAAGGCATTGAGGCGAATTATTTGAGTAAAGTCACCATTTGCGATTTGTGCAGGGAAAGCAAACCAAGCATAGATCAAAACCAGAAGAAAAGTGCACCATAAGAATTCAATGATTCGTAGTGTATTTCTGTTGAGCGTCTCTAAGGGCCAATGTCCCCAAAAAAAGGACCACAATAGATAGATGAAAATGCCTATAGATGATATCAAAAAGAAGGAGAAGTCTTTTACTTCATTAAAAAGTGAGCTAACTCCACCCCACACTAAAATGATATATCCCGCTATTACAAACATAAGTGCAAAATTTAATAAGAACAGAGCTAGGCCTGTCTCTTTTTCTTTCATTCTCATTTGAGTCTTTAGAACCTCTTTAAGTTTCATTTCTGGGTCGATAAATTGGAGGTAAAGGATTAATGCTAGAATAAAAAGCATGATGTAGTTGAGAAATAGATTCCCCGTACCCGTTATCTTATAGAGTCGGAACGTTTTCCATATAAAAAGATCACCTTTAGGATCTCCAAAGAGCCACCATATTAAAAGTGCTAAGAGGAACGTAAACACAAAAGCTAAAATTGTTGTAATGAAGGGATTGAATCTCGGAATGATCTCATTTTTTGCATTTGATTTAAATGCCATTCCTATCATCCTCAACTATTAAAGCTATTGAAAAAGTTTTGAAAGCCGTATACTTATAGGCGTTGTCTTTTCTAGTACATAGTAAATCTATGCGTACACTAACCTCTTTGTCTTTAATTTGATTAGCAAACACAGACTTAGAGAATTGTATAAAACGTTTGCGAAAGTTTCCAGAGCACCGCTTCCTGTTCGGGTGTTGGAAAGATCTTGATCTTCTGTGTCAATTTCATGGGCTTCACGTAGACCCTTTTACTGGTACTTATACCCCAAAAATATATATAAAGCTAGCGGCTGTCATCCCCCAGCTGTCGGAAGGGGACTTCCCGCCGATTCAGTTAAATCGCTTTACTTTTCGCGGTGTATCCCGATAGAAGTTCGCTGTTAATCAGCTCTATCAAATGATCGTTAGTCGATAGAATTCCTACTAGATCTTTCTGTCCTTTCACTGCTGGAGCTATAAGAACTTCTTCGCTATCTCTTGAAATTACATATACCTTCGGATCAGGATAACTTCTAACGCGGATATTTCCACGCTCTTGAAGTTGTCCCGCATCTTTCATATTTGCTTCAGCAATCTCTGTAACACACGTGGCACGTATCGTTTTCTTAATACTTGATAAAGAATCTACTGGTACATCTTCAAATTTCGGTGTTACTAAAACGAGGTTTGCTTTCGTTCTGTCTATAATAGCCTTTATATTGAAAAGTATGTTTGCATCGCCAATCACACGGTATGTCTGCTCAATTGGCAAAGGTTCGGCTTTTCTTGAAAGTTTTTGAATTGTACTTAGCACATGGGCTGCCTTGTTACTAGCAGTCACAGCTGCCTCTAGTTCAGCTGGAATTACATTGACTACATCAGTCAACTCCTTTTCGATTCCTTCGACTCGATTAGTAACTATTTGGAGTAATTCATCTTTGTGGGTGACTACAGTGTCTTCGTAGTTCTGAATTTGCGAAGAAGTAGTTTCAGACAATTTTTCGTTAAGCTGTTTTGCTGCAGTTTCGACCTCTACGCCTAATTTTTCCAAAAAATCGTTGATTTTATCAATGCTGGTGTAGATTTGGTCGCGATATTTCGTGGTTTGTACAGAGAGTAGATTTGAAAAATTGCCTTTAAAATCGACGCTCCCTTCATGAACAATGGTCAAAGGTCTTGATAAGAGCTGATCCAATCTCGTGGTTATTTGATCCACTCTTGTGTCAAATTTTGTAAGATATTCCTTACTGCTAGTTATGAGAGTCTCTTTTAATTCCTCTATCTTTTGCATTACGGATGTATTCGCTTGATCCAATATGTTATCGAATTTATTTTGTAAACTTGTAAGATCCTGCAAACCTTGTTCCTCTTTCTCTTCTAATATGTCAAAAATGGTCCTTTTGATTCCTGAAATCTCATCATTTGCTTCTTTGACTTTCTCAGTTATACTGCTGGAAAGTTTATCAAGTTCTGTTGTGACATCCTTGAGTTCTGCGGAATCTTCTAACGTCCTTGACAGTTTGTTAAATACATCTTCTGTCTCTGAAAGTTTGGTATTAAGTTTTGTATCAAAGTCTGAGGCTTTTTGCATAATTTCTTCAAGTACACTTACTACAACATCCGATATACTCTGTTTTAACTCCATAAGATGCGAGTTCGATTCTTCTATCTTTTCCTCAGTTATTTTTTCAATTAGAGTTTCAACAGATTGTTCAGTTTCCGTTTTTATTGCATTAAATTTTTCACCGGCTGTTTTTTGTAATGCTGCGTTTTTGCTCTCTATCTCTGCTCCCTTTTCGTTTAAAATTGTTTTTATAGTCTCTTGCAAAGAGTTTAAATTGCTTTCATTTGTTTCTTCGAGAGAGTTTGTTAGAGTTTCTGTGTTCGCTTTTATCGTATTGAGCAACGAATCCTGTTCAGTTATTTCTTCAAGAATTCTCGTAGTTACTTTCATTTTGTGATTCATAAGATCTGATGTGATTTTCTTTTCGTATTGAGAAAATGATTCAGTGAATTGTTCTAACAAACTATCTAATTGTGCATTTATTTGTTTTCCAGCCCGTCCTAAGCCCTCTGTATCTATAGTGGTTTTTTGAATTTCGTCAAAATTAGTTTTAGCATCATTAAGTTTTTCGGTGAGCGCTTGTCCAGCAGCATAGATCATTTCATTGATCGCTTCTTTATTTTCTTCCAATCGGAGAACTATTTTGTTTTTTGCTTCTGAATTTTGGTCTTCTAAACCTTTAGTGAAACCCTCTAACGCATTCTCTGTTTCGGTTTTGAGCGCACCTTGGAGAATAGTGGTGAGATTTGAAACGAATGCCTCATAGGTAGTGTTCATTTTTCCAAAATTTGACTCGGCGTCTTTTTCAATCGTTTCAATGCGATAAGTCATAGTTCTACTAATATTGTCTAGTAGCGAGGACACTCCCACTTCATATGCTTCTGTATTTGTGTTTATTACATCTCTGATCTGTGCCCTCAGTGACTGTAATTCTCCCTCCATCGCTGTTAATTCATCCATAAATTCCTTCAATCCTTCTTTGCGCAACCCAAAGAGGCTTCTAGCTTTTTCTTCAGTCTTGTTTCTCAAATCTTCAACGATAGACAGGAGGCGCCCAGAAGTATCCGCAAAACGTATGTCAAGCTGGTTAATTCGGTCTTTATGCTCTTCCAGTTCTTTTTCAATAACACTCGGCACCTCATCACGGATCTGCATGCTTTCTGTGAGTAAATTGTCAATGAACGTCTCCATAAGTCCCGTATTTTGGGTTTTTGAATCGTCAAGTTGTTTGCACACATCGTGCGACGCTTTCTCAATGTGCTCCGTTATCTTTTGTACGCTTTCTGTGAGTTGTGTTTGTATGTTTTTGTTGCTAACCGAAAACATCTCTAAAAGATCTGTAGAAGTCTTTTCATTCGATTCTTTTAGTTTTCTGTGTTCTGTATTGAATTGCTCTTGAATTTGCTCTTTTGTCGTGTCTATTGACATCTTAGCTTTGTTGATCACTTCTGAGAGTGTTTCATCAATTAATCTCATGTTTGCTTGAATTTCTTCATTTATTTTTTCCTGATTCTCTTCTGTTAGCCTTTTTGCTTCATTAATAGAATTTTCAATAATTGCATTAATGGAAATAGTACTGTTATTCACGAAATCTGATAATTCATAGGCAAGCGTGCCAAATTTCTCTTGCAGGCGAGTGCTACCTTCAAATACTTGTTCAATCACACCTTTCATTGTTTGCTGTATGATTTCCTTTGTTTTTGTAATGTTTTCTGAAATCGTTTGTGAAATCGCATTTAATAATTCTTCTTGCATTTTCCCCGTGTTTGAGGCGTGTGACTTCAAAAGACCATCAAAATCAGTTTTTAGTGAACGTATCGCAGTGAATGTTTTTGTAAGGTTTTCACTAACTTCCTTTTTTAACTGATTCATCCTTTCAGTAATGTCCTCTTTCTCTGTGCCTACAAACGTTTCTAATTGATTGTTAAACATTTCTCGTTGCGTTTTGTTAAACTCTTCAAGTTGCGTCTTTTCCTGATCAAGTGACGCTGCTATGGTTCCAGCCCCATCAACAGCAGATGATATTCCTTCTCTAGTCTTGCTTATGTGTGCGTCTATATTTCGGATTTGCTCATTCAATGTATCAGAAACATTAGAAAGAAGCCCATTGAGCGTTTCTTTAAAAGCGTCCATGGATGAGATTGTGGTGGATTCCGTTTTTGCTTTTGCATCCATGAACCCGCTTGTATAAATATTAGCAAGATTAGTAAGGGATTCACTTGCATCCTTCTTAAATTTCTCGATATCCTCTGCGCCAGTCTCCTCGGTGCTTTCGAGAAGTTTTCCGCTCTTTTCTTGGTAGCTTGTAACGCTGACTCTCCAGTCGCTGATTTGTTCTCTAATAGCTTGAGTCAATTGCTCGTTTAATGATTTCATATCAGCCTCAAAATCTGTTGAATTTTTGTCTAAAGCACCAAATAGAGTTTCTTGGAGTTCAGTTAATGTTTCCTCATAAGAAGAGTAATGATCTTTCAAGGTTGTAGTTATAATCTCTCTATTTTTTTCAGAATCTGATTTGACGCGCTCGCCAAAATCTTTCGAAATTGTATCGATTTGTTCTTTTGTGAGATCAACGTTTTTCCTGAATTGTTCAAGATGATCATTAATAACCCCAGAGGTGGATCCTTGGAATTCTTGAAGCTGTGATGATAACGCGTTCCTGACATCATTCCATTTAGTCGTTATCTCATCACGCACGTTTGATAGTTTCTGGGTGAGGTCTTCTTCCACTTTTTCACTTAAAACGATTCTAGGCTCCATAGCAACAAGGATATCAACCTTCCCTGAAATTCTCCGTATTAGTCCCTTCTGTTCAAGGGTGATTAAATTACTCTGGATTCCTGGAAGAGAATCACCTGTGTAAAGAACTAATTCCTCTATAGTTTTCGCTCCTAACCCAACGATTGTTTCGTAAATTTTTCTTTCAAGTTCATTGAGCCCGATTAGCTCATAGACTTCGTCTGCATTTAGCATTATCTATCTCCTCTTATTTGCTCATTTCTCGCAAAATTTCATCAATTGACTTCTTCGCATCACTTAAATCAGTTTGAGCAGGTTTCTTCAACCTTTCAAGTTCCTTACAGATCATTTCCACGCTATTAGAGAGTTCCCGTAACGATCGAGTCAACGTTTTTAATTCTTCTTTCAATTTATTTTTATCTTCATTTATTGCTGATGAGAACGTTTCAGTTAAATCGTCAAATTGTTTATTTGCACTTACTTTTTGCTCTTCAATTGTCTTGGACACATTTTGACTCATTTCAGTGTTAAATCTATCCAATTTTTCGTTTTCATTCAAAAGAACATCCAAAAGCCCCTTCTTAGAATCTTCAGCTAAGGATGTCAACTTGGAGATTGCATCTTCTAAAAGAGAATCCAATTTATCCCTTGTTGTTTGCTGCGTGTTTGCATTAGACTCTGTAATGTTATTTATCCACAGAGAAACTTGTTCTTTCATCATAGCACTATGTTCTTTCGATGTATTGCTATGTTCACTCGCAGCATCACCATGTTCTTTCAGTGTATTACTATAAGCTTCTGAAATACTTTTTATTTGATTTTCTGTACTGTCCGTAACGTTTTTGTTTAAGGCGTTTACTATTTCTTTAATTACGATATCATTATTTGTCAAGAATTCACTAATATTCTCTTGGATACTCTTAAACGTTGTAGACACATCTGTGTTCGTTTCATCTAAAGATTTTGTAAGACTGTCATTATGAGTTGTCGTAACTGTTTTATAATTCTCTGAAATATTTGCCAGTTCTTGAACTACTGCCTCTTGGATTTCTTCGGTCGCGACAATGAAATTGGCTTTATGAGAATCTAGGGATTCTGCTATATTTGTCTGCATATCGGTTGTTGTTGCCTCATGAGTTTGTTTTTGTTCGTTTAATGAGTTAAGTGTATTTTCTTTGATTTCAGTCATTTTGAGTTTAAAATCTTCTATAACTCTCATTAGAAATTCTTCAGTTTCTGCCTTTATCGTTTCTACGTTATTTTTATGAGTAGAAAGAGTGTTATCTACTATTCTTGCAAATTCGCCTTCGTAAGATTCGCAGACTTCCGCCACCGTAGTAATGTTTTCTAAAAAGGCTGTGCTCATTTGTTTATTTTGGTCGTGAATTAGTTCCTCGACTCGTGTTAAAATGTCCTTTATACCAGTACTCATTTGATCTTGGGTAACTTCGATTGTGCCTTCAATATTTTCAAGGCTTTTTACCAACTTTTCACTGAAAGCTAATTCAAGTTCTTCTGTCTTTGCTTTGAATTGTTGTTCTTGAAGAGACATTAACTCAAAGGCTTTTTTCATCAAGCCAGTTTCTAATTGATTCTTAACTTCATCAATTTTCTTTTCGAGAATATCTGAGAGAAGGCGTTCTGTTTCATTGATTGTTTTCTTATGAATTTCAACATGTTGTATAAACCCGGCGGATGTTTCTGCTTTTAACTTCTCGGTACTTGTAGAAAATTGCGTTCTTTGGGTTTCAAGTGTATTATGCAGGAGTTCTTTGATGGAATCAACTTGTTGTATTAGCGTGCTGATAGATCCCATAATCAGAGTACTCGATGCATTCTTTTTGCCTTCAAGCATCTCTGCAAAATGTGTTGATTTCGCCTCTAACTCATTAATCAGATTTTCTCTTGTTTCATTAAATTTAGTCGAAATCTCTGAGTATTTTTGCATCAATTGTGTATTAATTCCTTCCTCATGATTCTTTAGCAATTCAGTGGAAGTCTCATTAATGCTCTGAAGTATATCGGTAGTTTTTTGATGGAGTTGGTCATTAATTTGATTTTGGTTTGTTAGATATTCACCAAATTTTTCTGTTTCTTGTGCTATCATCCCTTGGGCATCGGTTTTCATCTTTGCAATATTTTCATCGAAAAATGTAAGTCCTTCCCGCTCTTCATTTAGAGTAGCGGTAAATTGACTGGTAATTTCTTCGAATTTTTGGCTAAATTGGAATTCTTTCAAAATGTTCTTGAGCTTTGTGACGTTCTGATCAATTTCTGAGATTATAGTCGTCTTTAAATCATCTAATTGCTGTTCTAGTTCTTGCTGTCTAATGATCTTCTGTTTCTTGTTGTTCTCTTGGATCTCCCTAACACCATCATCAAGTTTCTTTTCGCCAGTTTGAAAAGCATTTTCTGCAGTCGATCTTATTTCTTTAAATCCTGATGAGAGCGTCGAATTAAATGCATTAAAATTTTCTTCAAACAATTTTAAAATCCTATTAAGGTCTTCCTTGATCGTTTCAAGCCTGGTTAAGGCATTTTCTACTTTTTCAGACATTAATTCTCCCTCTTAGGTTCTATAACTATCTGTTTTGCAAGTTTATCAAATTCTCGGCGATAAATTTCATTACTTATAGATTCACGAGCCTTCTCACAAATCTTTTTTGCCCGTGCTCCCTCATTGGCTGCCTTATAAAGTGAATAGGCACGCCTATAAAATAAACGCGTAAAAGCATCGAACGACTCAGCAGCATAAACATCTCCTGCCTCTTCATATAACATAGCAGCAGATCTGGATAATGCGTTCCTTTTCCAATCGCTTCCTATCTTATCGTATAACTGTGCACCTTCTGCAAGAAATCTACGCGCATAATATGGCTTCTTTAATTTTGAAAATCTTTTAGCCATCCCATCACACAACAGAGCCGCGCGTTCATAGTCCATTGTTTTTTCAAGAATGTCTATAGCGCTTGAAAAGAGTATAAAGGCGTCATAAAACATTTCACCTGCTATTAGAGTTTCTCCCATGATACTATACTGTTCTGCAATTTCAGTAAGAATGGTGTTAAGATCATCACGGAAAGCGATATCTGTTAATTCATCTAATTTTTTCTTAAGATGAATATCTGGTCTTTTTCCTGCCCCAATTGATTCTTTGAACAAATCTAAAAGTATATTAACACTTCCGAAGATGTTTAGTCGTTCTGATGTTCTCTTTAATGTTTGGAAGAGAAATTTTGATGAAAAATAGACGAAGATGTTTTCTACGACTAGTAACTGCTTTTCTTGCAAACACGTTAAAATATTATTTAGATCATCTTCTAGATCAGAGATTGCTTCTAGTTCTGACAAAGTAACTAAATTTTCTTTACTAGCCGCGATTGTTTCAAGAATATTAAGTTCATCTTCATTTAAACTAAAAATATTTACAATATCTTCTTCTAGAATTGCAGTCTTGCACTTATTCCATGTTTCCTCATCAATAGTAGATCCAACTTTATTTACATAAAGATAATTAGTTGCTAATGCAAGAACGAAAGGGATTCCTCTTCCTGCTCGAACAAGTTTTTCTTTAACATCCTTCTCAATTGTTATATCATACTTAGTTTCGACTCGTTTTAGAAAGATCTGTGCTTCTTTCGAACTTATCTTTCTAAGGACGGTTAGTTCGAGATTGGATTCTAGGTTGTCTGAAGGAATATATTTCATAAACTCGTCGGAAATCGCGAAAACCATCACAATGTTATATTTATCTTTCCTCAATTTTCGAATAATTTCTAAAATGATATGGTATGCATTTTCAAAATCTCTTATCGCAAAAAACTCCATATCGTCGACTAAAAACATAGTCCAGGTTTTTTGTGCAGCCAATTTTTCCTGAACATCATCCAATCCTCGAAAGAACTCATTAACGTATTCTAAAATTACTTTAGACGCCGTAGCTGTTCCTTTTGGTAGCGTAGGCATAATTAAATCCGCTTTCTTCCCAAAGCGTTTTTTCTTTTCAGGGACAAGTGCGACAATTTTATTCTTTAAATCAGCGAAAAAACTATCAACAGTTCCTGGAGTAAGTTTTAGGCTAATAACTTGGAACCGCTCTATTTGCGCTAATTCCTCAAACCTCATCAACGTAAAAGTCTTGCCCATTCCTTTCGTACTACTAAGAATACCTCCTCTCTTTTCTTCGCTCCCTGATTTAACTCTTGTCAAAAAGTCTCTAAATCGATTTATTTCATCTGTTCTTCCAGCAAATAACTCAATATTTGTCGTAATCGCATCGGCCATATCAGTTCCCTACTATTTCCTATATTTACCTACACTATTAATTCATTCATTTATCACATAATAATTTCATGATTGCATTTTAGATGATATTCGCGCGCGACTTCTCGCGAAAATTGTATATACTATCATCTGCTATAATTAATCATTTGTTTTCAATAGGCTCCAAAGGAGCCTAGGTGAGTATTTACGATAGTTTTGGACTTTAAGATTGATCAGGAGGCGTATTTATGGTTCAACTTAAAGGGATTCTTGTACCCGTTGTTACACCCTTCAAGAATAATGAGATAGATGAGGAAGGTTTTAGAACCATTATCAACTATTTGATAGAAAATGGGGTTCATGGCATTATCCCCTGCGGCTCTACTGGCGAGACTATCAACCTTAGATTAGCGGAAAGAAAAAAAGTTGCCGAAATAGCCGTTGATGAGGCAGATAGACGAATATTTGTCATTATTGGAACGGGTGATAGTTCTACAGATCGTGCTATTGAATTAACCAAACATGCCGCTGATATAGGTGCAGATGCTGTTCTAATAGTTACACCCTTTTACTTCAAACCTAGCCAACAGGCGATCTATGAATATTTCTCAGAAATCGCATCAATAGTTGATATTTCAATGCTCCTATACATGGTTCCCAAATTCACTGGTGGTGTAGAAATTGACCCCAAAACTGTGGTGCGCCTACAAGAATACTCAAACATCGTTGGAATAAAAATGAGTATTACAGACATCAGAAAAATCTCAACGATGATCAATATCGCATCAAACGACAATTTCAGCGTTTTCGCTGGAAGTGGCAGTGCTATTTTTGCGACATTGATGCTTGGAGGAATAGGTGCAGTTCCAGCCACAGGAAATATTGCAACGCAGATGATCGCAGATATTTATGGATCATTTATTCAACACGACTTCGAAAAAGCACGCGATTTACAATTGAAAGTATTACCTCTTGACAACTTTCTTACTGGTCCAAAGGGTCATGGAATCCCCGCAATCAAAGCAGGTATGGGTATGTTAGGTTTAGATCTTCAAGCTGGTATCCCACGAAGTCCTATGCTTCCAATAACTGATGAAGTTAAAAATGAGTTAGGAAACATTCTCCGATCTATAGGTCTTATAGAAAACCAATAATCTTTGGAAACGCCATTTCCGCAACTTTAAAATGAAGCCTCATTCATTGTATAATATTAAGGTAATAACGTCCATTATGAAGTTTCCAGTTTCCAATTTGCAACACCCTGCGCGCGCAACTTAGGTGAACTATTCGTGACTCAGAGTCAAATACCAACTCGGATTCTTATGTTTACATCCCCAGATTGTGCTTATTGTCCTTCAGTTGAGAAACTACTCCAACGTACAATAGGTTCTGGAAGTGCTTCATTTGCTCATGTTTCTACAATAGATGTTACTGAAAATCCCGAAGTCGCAACAAGGTACAAAATTAGATCGCTGCCCACTTTGGTCATAAATGATGAACTGGTTCTTAGCGGACAGATCTCTGAAGGCGAAGTTCAGAATGTTCTCTGGAATAAACTAGTTACGACTATTTTAGAACGGGAAAAATCGTATGATATGCGAAAAGATACTATGTTAGCAATCACTACAAATACCCTAAGCTCAGCTCTTGAACTTCAACTGGTGCGTCCCAGCATAGGTGATTATACACACATTGGAACCCTTCAAAAAACAACTTATTCGATATTAGGGCTAGATGTTTTAGCTACACGCCTATTTTACGAGGCAGGTAGAGATCTAGGCTTATATGGTGCAGATTCACATCTCCTCTTGAGCTTAAATCCCAAAATCGGGGCTGAAATCAGATCTATCGAGAAACGATTTAAATATGTAATAGAAGGGATCAGTGATTTCTTCAGTAGGCAAACGAGTAATCTGCCAACATATTTCAGCGACCGAGTAGATATAGTTAGTCTGGGCGATGACGAAGCAGAAATTCATGTCTTTGAGACTGCGTCTTGCACACAAGCTATGGAAATTGGAGAACCTCTTTGTCATTTTACTGCAGGCGAAATTGCTGGAATGATAGAAGCATTGCTTGCAGAAAGAGTTACTGTCCGAGAAACGGCATGTTGGGGTACTGGGGACGAATTTTGTGAATTCAACATAAAACTCGTTGGAGATAAGGAGACGCCTTATCCTTTGCCTAAAGCACGTAAAGATAGACGTGAAAGATTTAAAACACTTATAGAACATAGCATGCAGTTAGCCTTTGATTCTCTTTTCATGAAAACAAAAATGCGTCCTAATGCAGGAGACTATATTCACATCGGGATTCCTCAGCAACAACTGACCAGTTTAAAACTTTCTGATCCTTTTACAGGAAGTTTATTATACGCAGCAGGGCATGAACAAGGTTTGAACAGCCCTGAAATTGAATATATTAAAAAAATTAAAAATAAATCTGCTGAAATTGGAAATATGAAGTTCTTAGAGGCTTTGAAAGTCTTGCGAAATTTTTACAATCACCCAAGCTCATTTTTGTCACGTGAACATGGGAAGGTTCGTTCACGAAATTTACGAAAAGAAAGTGCCTCGATAATAATCTATGAACTCGCTTCTTCCACTGCAACTCCAAATGCTGGCGTTAATTTTTGTGATTTCGAAGCTGGTAAGATTGCTGGACTGTTCGAGCGATTAACTGGACAAAACATTATTGCCAACGAAATAAAATGCTGGGGTTTAGGTAATACTTTCTGTGAATTTGAGATAAAAGTTGTCGATTGAAACCCTTATCCTTTAGACAATTTCAGCCCTCATGAACTTTAACTTCTGTTACATACGCAACTATTTTTGATGAGTAAATTCTTAAGTGCACTCCTTAATCATTTCACTGTATTTCATCACAACTTATCTAGTAGATTGAGGTGAATGTAATTGACAGAAGGCGAAGCAAAAGATGTTTACATCAGTCCATTCATTCAGGAAATTATTGGTGAGGTCAACTTACCCGAGAAAGTTTATATTTTCGACACGACCTTAAGAGATGGAGAGCAAACTCCTGGTGTTGCACTTACAATTGATGAGAAATTGCAGATTGCACAGGCTCTTGATGAACTTGGTGTAGATGTCATCGAAGCCGGCATGCCTGTTGTAAGTTCTGGTGAAAGAGAATCTGTTAGAAAAATAAAGCAATTAGGTCTAAATGCCGAGATTGCTGGACTGGCACGTACACGATCTTCTGATTTAGATGCACTTCAAGAATGTGAACTAGATGTTGCCCACGTTTTCATAGCTACTTCTGACTTACATCTCCAGTATAAATTACGTATGACTCAACAACAAGTTCTTGATGAGATTGTAAGCTCAATAACCTACGCAAAGGAATTAGGGTTCAAAGGAATCGAATTCAGCTCTGAAGACGCCACACGCACTGGTATTGAATTTCTAGTGAAAACATTTACAACCGCGGTATCTGTGGGTGCCGATCGAATTAACATTCCGGATACTGTCGGCACAATAACGCCTCGTGCTTATGGAGTTCTCGTTAAAAAACTCATGGAAGCCATTCGAGCGATAAACAAAGCTACGATCATCAGTCTTCATTGTCACAATGATTTTGGTCTAGCTGCTGCAAATACCCTTGCTGGAATAGAGGTTGGTGCAAATCAAGTTCACGTAACAGTTAATGGAATTGGTGAACGGGCCGGTAATGCCTCACTTGAAGAAATTGTAATGTCTCTTTATGCCCTTTATGGAATTCCTACAAACATTAAATTGAAACAGCTCTACAAAACGTCGAAACTGGTTGAAAAGCTAACTCAAGTACCAATTTCTCCATGTCAACCATTTATTGGCGATAACACGTTCCGACATGAGAGTGGCATACATGCACATGCTGCACTAGCACATCCACGAACATACGAACCCATTACACCCGAACTCATTGGAAAACGAAAGGATAGCGAACTTGCTGTAAAAGGAGTCGTTATTGGAAAGCATTCCGGAGCACATTCTATTCAGGAGAAACTAAAAACATTTGGTATAGATACTACTCGCGAACAAACCGCTGAAATTCTTTCTCGAATAAAAGAAATTGGTGACAAAGGAAAACGCGTTACAGATTTTCATTTGAAGACTATCGCAGAATCGATCATTGGAAAAATTGCTGAACCGGTTATTGATTTAAAAGAATTAACTGTTGTCACTGGCTTGCATATCACGCCTTCAGCTACTGTAAAACTGCGAATTAAGCAGAATAGTTCATTCATCGAAAAAGTTGCCTCTGATATTGGAGTTGGCCCCGTTGACGCTGCTTATAATGCACTTCAGTCGGCATTTAAAGATATTATTAAAGATATTGGCGATATTAAACTGGAAAAATTTAGTATGGATGCAATAGAGGCAAATACGGATGCGTTTGCTACAGTACATGTTCGGGTGAGTGATAACCAAGGCTTTGTGACAGATGCAAGTGCATCAAAAGAAGATATCGTCGTAGCGAGCATTGAGGCCCTTGTCAATGGCTTTAATCGCCTCCTGTATAAGCGACAAGAAGTCTAGTAAAGAAAAAAATTCCTTTAAAAAAAGAAAATAGATGAGTAAGAGTCTTTTGGTCTATCACTCTTCCTCAGGTGGAGATTCTTCGGAAACTTCTTCAGGTGACGCCTCAACTTCCTCTGTTGATGCTTTTTCTAATTCCTTTTCCATTTCTTCAATGTCTTCTGCTGGTATTTCCTCTGGAACTTCTTCTGCCTCTGTAAATGCATATTTCGCTTTTTGTTTTTTCTTTGAATACTTCGTCCAAGCTAGTGGAAGTACTAAACCAATTGCTGCTACTCCAATCATGACGAACAGATTCATTGGCGCGATCCCTGTCAGGTTTAGCCATTGAGGAATTGCGACTCCTGCGGCCACCCCTGCGGCTGTTGTCGCTCCAGTGCCTGCTGCCGCTACTCCGAAATTTAGTAACCCTGCTTCAGTTAAGACTGACATGATATCTGCCGCCTTTGCTGGATCAGTTCCAAGTTTTGTTGCTACATCACCTACACTAGCCTTTTTACCTTCTGCCAAAAGTGACATCGCCTTCGTAGACCCACCCTTTAGTACACTGCGATATTCGTTTATGAGTTCAGCCGTATTTAAGCCACAACCAGGACACAAATCTGGTCTTGACCACTTTGCGGCACAGCTTGGACAATTCGACATGCGCCGTACTTTGCTTGTAATAGCTCGTCTCATCTTGTATAAGACTCGACTTCTCGCTTCTCGGCTCATCCTGCCAAAAAGGAAGTTCTGCAATGAATTTGTCGTTCCAAATATTGACCCTGGACCTAGCGATGCTGCTGCGGGTATAGCGCTCGTAAATGAGGGGAATATTCCCACTGCTTGTAATCCTGCAAATACTAATGCGATACCTGCAACTGCCGTTACACCTGCTGTAGCCTGTCCTGCGGGTGTGCTTAGTTGAGTTTGTAACTTTTCACTGCTAGTTGTTTCGCTCTTCACACCATCTTCTATGACGTAATGGTCTTGGACGTTTACATCTACTGAATCCTCAAAAGTTTCGAAACCTTCAGCATCTACCTGCATTGTAGTCATCTGCATGGCTCCTGCACTAGAACTTACCCCTGGTGGAGGGCCTCCAATTGAATATCTGATAAATATTGTCAATTCAATAAAGCCAGTGTAGATAGGATCTGGTAAGTCATATCCTGCAGCCTCAGCTTCAGCTATTACATCTACTGTCTGATCAAATAAAACCGTATCTGGCTGATTTGCTGGAAATGTTTGCATGATAAGGTAGTTTCCTTGCTGAGGATATCTTGTGATTGATCCTGCACCCTGTACGGCTTGTACTGTTACCCAAAAGTCATGTACGTAGACAGCCTGGGATCCTGTTCCACCTAATATTTTAATGTGGAGGGGTTCAAGTTTACCATCGTCTGTGATATCTAGTGCAAATTCGGTAGCTGGTACGTCTGTGCCTGCGACAAGTTGATCGTTAAAATAGAGTTGGTATCTGATTGGTGGCTCCGTCGTTTCTTGAGATACTACTGGTGTCGTGGCGACTAAGAGGAGTAGTAGTCCTAAAAATCCGAAGAATAAATAGCGTGATATTACACCTCTATTTCGCTTAAACATAGGACATCTCCTTTTCTAATATTAATTATTTTTTAAACTAGTCCTCTTCTTATATATCTCTCTTTCTTTTGTTTCAAATGGTGGTTGGTACAAAAATTCCTATAGAGTTGGCCTCTATTCTTTGTTATCTCATTGTAAATCTAAAATTAATGTACTAACTTTCCTACATCTCTGCTCCTGTGGAATATAATACTCAAATGATGGTGATGTGAGTAACTGATAAAATTAATTATTGAGGATGAAAGAAATCCTAAAGGAAAAATGAAAAAGAAGAGAGAAGCGTTCTTCTCTGGATAGTTAATAAAAGATTTATAGACTAAAATCATAAATGAGCAAAAAGAATTCAGATAAACACACAAACGATAATCTTAAAAGTCAACATCCAAAAAGAAAAAAGGAAAAAAAGAAGAGAGAACTTGCTTATTTCTCTGGAACTTCTGCGAGTGGGAATACTTTCTTGACTTCGTCGACCATCTTCTTGGCTTTTTCCATACCAGGTTTCCAGTAGTCCTCTTTCCATGCGCGCTTTGGCCAGTCTTCGTCGAAGGGAACTCTCTTGAATCCGCCAAATCGTTCGATGACCTCTTTGATCATGTCTTGTCGTGCGAAGTATGGACGCATCATGTCACCGCTTGTACGAGCTGGATCGATTGCCCATTTGAAGACATTCTCATTTGTGAGCACGGGCTCGTATTCTACGAGTTCATATTCCATGTCGCCGGCTTTGAGCATCTCCATAGCCTTGATGTGGATTCTTGGGCTGTAGTCTTGAATTAACTCGTACCTATCTTGTCCCACTTCGATGCCTTTCTCGTCTGCGACGCTCCAAGGTCCGATAGGACTCTGGTCAACGAGATCGACGCAGCTAGCATCCATTGCTACAATGTCTTTTGTTGCCAACGTGCCAATGTCTGGAGCTACTGGTAAGTCAGCCCATGGAACACAGTCACACATCTGATCGTTGTCGATCAAATATGTTAACTGACCCACTTTGTCGCGGTATTTGGTGAATTCCTTGCCTGGCTCCTGCCAATTGTTTAATGTACCCATCGCTGCATCGCTCATAGCGATCTGGTTCATTGGCCAGTAGTCGTCACGCCATTTTAGTGCGCTTGTGGCCATAATAATGCAGTGCCATTGACAAGTTTGACACATATAGCATTTGTCCCAGTCTATATCGACCGTATCCTCTTTCACAGTGATAGCGTCGACAGGACAAACGCGCATGCACATGTCAGCGACAGGGCAGCCTTTCAAACCTGGGCAATTTTCTTTCACTACTACCGGCCAGCCCATATGATCTTCGGGCTCGCCCCACATAGCAAGGTGGCTGTTGTATTTGCCTCGCTTGGACTGGGCACCAATGCCAAGATTCTTAATGGCGCCTCCATAAGCGGTCATTGGATGTCCTTTACCATGAGTTGTTACAATCATGGTATCAGCTTCCGCGATTCCTCGGGCAGTATAGGACTCCTTTAGAATGTTCCCATTGGGTACTTGGATTACAACGTCATCTTCACCGGCGAAACCGTCGGCGATGATAATTGGGCAGCCCATTGATCCAGGGGTGAAACCGTGGTACGCAGCTGTGATTAATTCGACAATTGCATTGATACGGCTACAGCAGTGACTATACGGTTGAGTAGTTGTATCGGTGACGAATGGCCTTCCTCCCTCACGCTTTATCACATCGGACATTGCAGCAACGCATTCTGGTCGCAGTACGTGAGTTCGTCCCCATTCACCCAAGTGGATTTTTATAGCACTGTAATCTCCTTTGTCTACACATTCGTCTAAGCCAGCCTCGTAAAAGAGATCTTTTGCTCTGTAGATCTTAGATTCTACCCAGCTTCGCTCTCTTGCTTCCGAAAACCAAACTTTTTCTGGCATTTTTTTTACCTCTCAAAATCGAGTTTACTCTCTGTCTTTTGCCTACTAGGGACTAAGAGAGTAATTTATTTTAGATAGCTTAGTATTTACTTAGTATTTAAATACATTATCAACTAATCAGCCAATAAGAACTTCTTGCAAAAGTCCTTATGAGCTCTCTCTTTGGTTATAAATATTCAAGGAAATCACTGAAAAAGACGTTTCTGTCACTTTATGGATTGTAATTACTTAGAAATTAGCTTATATAGACGAATGAACTATTGCTTTGTTGTGAATAATTCTTCTTAACTTGTCATAAAAGTTCTAGAAATCAGTAAGATGAATTAAAAAGGGAAATTAAGACATTAAAACTATTTTATTAACAACCGCATTTTTGTAAAATAACATTTAAATGATTAAAGCAGTAAGGGAGTTGCTTGTATCCTATCCTCTACAAAACGAACAAATTAGCAGTTTTTCATCTATTATAAGGAACCATTATGATTCACATTTGTTACATGGGACGTTTTAGTTGAACTATATCACAATTAGAGGAAGTCATTCATCTCAAGATTAGCGTTGACATCCCGTTAGATGACGCCGTCATTAAACACAATATTTTGTAAGACTTGTAAACAATTTTGGTACAGGATGATCTAGACCCGATTAATTAAGTTCATACTGGGTTAAACAACCGAATGTTTTTTCTACACATAACATTGACATTAGCGCATCTATGAGCCATTACACGCTTATACCGGGATCTAATCGCTGAAATGTTTAAGGAATTAATTTGTATGGAAGTTCTGGTTATAAGATTCCGTTTCAGGTGAAAATCACGAACTATCATTGTTCGGTAAGTGCAACTAGCCGTTTTACTTCAAGAAGGATGTCATTATAAAACTGCGAGTCAATCTTACGTGATAATTTTTCAAGTGGCGCATTAATCTTTCTACTTATATCATATTCTCCCGCAAGACATTTATTACACGCGATATAGGGCAGGAAAGGGAACTTTTTCAAGGTCTTGATGGTGTTATCTTTCTTCCTATAGGTTACATGGGCGTTTCTTTTGATTAGAGCGATGATCTCATCATCGTTATTGGTGTTATATTGATTTTTTAACGCATTGACATAATTTCGTGTGTTAATAATGATGTATTTGTTATACTCTTTGATGCAGTGCGACGGATATCCCAAAATGCCACCGATTTGGAAGTTAGTCATCTTCGGTTTAAATTGATTTTGTATTTGCTTGTTTTTGTATGCCCACAATAGTATAGTTGGCTTTTTTGTAGCATTCAATTCGACGAAATAGGAACGGATTTTTGTAGAAATATTAGTTTTGTCAGGAGAGGGTTGAATTCTTCTAAGTGTGGTAACAGACGTAAGCAATTTAAACGTTCTAAGGATTTTTCTGAGATGTTGTAAATTGGGGAGAAGACTATCATCTTCGGGTTCGACAGATGCAACATTTTTTTGTCCTGAAAGAGTTGCACAAAGAGAAAGTTTATTGTGGAGATCTTCAATTCGTAGAATACTTGTAGAAATATCCTTGATACTATCCCATAAGTTTCTGATGTGTTTTTGATTCATGTGATCTCCTCAAGGAGACTCCAGCCCTTTAGGGCGGAGAGGAATTGAGATCGTTTTTTTTGTGTGTTTTGTTTGTAGATAGGTAGACGACTCCTACCCTTTCTGCGGAGACAGGGATATGTGCACAACACATATGACGGGCATTTACCGATTGCGGTCTCTCCGTCAGGAGTCGCGTTTCCCTTCGCCAATGCCAAGCAGGCTTAGTCCCTCAAAGATGAGAGACACGACATTTAGTGGTTCTGTCGAAGATGAGGGGACTAGGGAGGAATCCCCGACATTCTTATAGCCCACAAGTCATAGTTCTCGAAGAACTTAGGCTAGTCAAGACTTACGTTGGTACCACCATCCCAAGCCACTACCCTTCAGGGTGTGGTTCTTGACTGGTGACATGACGTCTTCCTTTTCCTGAGAGTTAAAAACTGTTTTCTTCAAGCATTCTATCTTTATTTTACTCATCCTTTTGTTATGGCTTTATGGCTTCAAAGTCCCTTATTTTTGTGACTGTTATGAAAAATTTAATAGAAAATACCGTCAACTGTTATATACCCTATATTCCGAATGAAGATGTTAGTTGACTCTTGGAGGTATCTGTTATAAACACTGCGAAGGAGCATACTGACTTAGAACAGTCATTGTTATGTCATTTATTGGAGAATCATGCATTATTTTATGATGCAGAATGGCACTTAATGATTCCCGAAGAAGCAGAAGGAAAACTTCACTATTGGTATATGAGACAGTTGAATGTAGGAACGAAGAGGCTTCAAAAACTCCTCCGCAGTTTACGCGAGAAGGGTTTAGTGGAGCGTAGTGATCTAAAAAGAGGGCGCTTCAAAAACTCCTCCGCAATGAGATATCTCCTAACCGACCGTGGTAGATTGCTGGCTTATGAACTGATCAAAGAAAAGAAAGACGTTTTGCCTCCTGAAGAGAGATATATGAAAGTTTTAGTAAAAGCAGAAGAGGAGCAGATAAAAGAAGAACCACTTTTTGCCATTAAAGGAGGAGCAATTGTCTCAATAGACATAGTAGCCATACAAAAAGAAACTATAACCGCCCCTGTTAAAAAGGAACATATCCTAGTGAAGGACGATGTTGTAATAGTAACAAAACAAGTATATGAGGGCCGTTGTAGAATTACAGTAAAAGGATTACAGTTTCAAATTGATCCAGAAATGTATGAAAAGGCAAAGCGTGTATGCATGGTTACCGAAAAGGAAATTCACGATTTTGAATATTGCATCCAAACGCCTGTTTTAGAGGTATGTTTTTCTTCCATTACGGCATTAAAGCAAGGAACTCATGCAAGAAAGATATTAAAAGAATGGAGGACAAGATCCTCATTTGATAGGAGCTGACAGAGATTAGGGACAAGGAACTGAAGCAATTAGAAGATGAATTATTGGTTTTAGTGCTTGACAATTACAGCCTCCGTCTCTATCACGAAGCGAGACACTATACGGACAATTACAGACCTAATTCAGATGTTGACGCCCCAGGGAAGAGTTATACGTGGTATGCTGCAAGGTTGCAAATCGGAACTAAAACACTAATGCGAGTAACAAGACACGCATGTGCTAAACACCTTATAGAAGAAAAAGAAGTAAAACGATTTCGATCGCAGGATGTACGCTATGAACTTACCGAAGTTGGTACAAAAATTGCTAAGCAGTTAAAGGCTACAAGAACTAATGAATTACCTGAGAATGCCGAAGAAGATCCCATCATAAAAATTATGGTTCGGCTACAAACAAACCAGTCTCAAGAAGAGACAATACTTATCATAGGCAAAGGAAAACATCCCACCTCGTTAAAAGCTGTGACTCTACTCCGAGAAGTGAACGAAACTGCAGAGTGGGTTATTACACATGGCGATACAATCGTTGTCACTGTCAGACGCGATGAAAATGGTAGAAAGGTCATATTAAAGGGCATTGAACTTAGTCCTTCGCTCCTTGAAAGGATTAAAAGGTTAACAAGTATAACTTTATGTGATAAAGACCTTCAATTTACTTTTGTACCGCATAAACCGCTCCCCCGCGATTATCTCTCGACAACAAAGAACTTAAGAACAGGCCGAGCAAAACAAATGCTTAAACAATGGAATTGTTTCAAACCCGCCCCTCTTTCATAATTCTATCCCGTTTGAAATGTACAAGTACAATTCTTGGTGAAGGATACAAGGCTAACATTTTAAGTAAATGAAAGTGAGCTACCTCAGCTCAAGCAATGAGGCTTCCTG
>JAEOSO010000149.1 GCA_016840315.1 Candidatus Borrarchaeota archaeon
ATCCATACGAACTCTAGTCAAAACCGCCACGGCTCTCAAAAAAGCACCTGGCTATTTCTTGGAGGGGTGGAGTGGATGTGCTCCCAATTTCCTTTTTTATTCCCTCAAAGGGACTGTCCTAGCAATGAAGTTCAGGGCCATTTGTCGATTGCTCTTGTTTTAATAAGATTGTGGCATACGATTAAACACCAAAGCTTGGGTAGAATAAGGGTCCCGTAGATGACTCTTGAATAAAGATAAAGTATTTCAACTATAGTAAGAAATATCCGCAATACTGCGGATAATATTCTAAATTGGAAGCACAAACGCAGTAATGCATTTATAAGTTGTTAAGTGAAATAAATCTGGAGTCCTGATGAAGTTAGGGACAATTTTCAAAATAAGGTAATCTTGGAGTCATCAAGAATATTTAAATAAATGTTAATTACAGTTATATAACGGGAAGCAAAATGTTTAAGATTAAAGTTGATGCGGCGATGATTCACGGCTCGGTCGAGCCTGGTTTTGAAGAGGTCAGAGCGGAGTTCGAAAAGAATTTTACGGAAAGAGGCGAACTTGGTGCTGCCTGCACAATGTATCATAAAGGGGAAAAAGTAGTTGATTTATGGGGTGGATACAGAGATGAAAAAACGCTCACACCATGGAAAGAAGACACCATGGTTCTTGTGTTTTCCACTACTAAAGCGCTTTCTTCTTTAGCTGTCGCAGTAGCCCATTCAAAAGGATTAATTGATTATGATGAAAAAGTTGCCGCATACTGGCCGGAGTTTGCACAAAATGGAAAAGAAGATATAACAGTTCGGCAGTTATTAGCACATCAAGCAGGTTTGTGTGCAATAGATAAGCCAATAACCTTAGAGATAATGTCAGATTTAGATAGATTATCACAAATATTAGCCAAGCAAAAACCTGCTTGGGAGCCTGGAACTAAACAAGGTTATCATTGCTGGAATATTGGCTTTTATCAAAATGAACTTATCCGGAAGGTTGATCCAAAACATAGAAGTCTTGGCAAATTCTTTCAAGAAGAGATAGCAAGTCCTCTGGGAATTGAATTTTACATTGGATTACCTAAAGACATCCCTGATTCCCGGATTGCAAATATTAAGCCATTTAAGAAGATAAAAATGCTCCTTAATCCAAGCAAAATGCCATTGAAATTTGTGCTACCTCTTATGAATCCATGGTCATTAGCCTCCCGTGCCATGTTAAATCCGAAATTTGCAAACAACCACAATAATTTCAATAGGCGTGATGTTCGTTCAGTAGAATTTGGTTCAGGTAATGGAATTGGCACAGCCAGAAGCATTGCCAAAGCACTCAGTGAATTTGCAGCTGGAGGTAAAAAATTAAAAATCAGAGAAGAAACATTGAAGGAGTTGGAAAAACCACCCCAGATACCAAAAGAAGGAGCTACAGATATTCTTTTGAAAGTAGAGTTGCCATTTTCACTAGGCTTTATCAAACCTTCAAATGGGTTTGAATTTGGTACTAATGAAAGAACGTATGGAGGATTTGGAGCAGGAGGTTCCTGTGGGTTTGCCGACCCAGAAGCACAAGTTGGATTCTCGTATGTGATGAATAAGATGGACCTATACATAGTAAATGACCCAAGAGAAAAAACATTGAGAGAGGCTTTTTACAGATGCCTCAAAAGACTATAAGACTTCAACTAATTTTTTAAAAATTGGTGGTACTTCGTGCTTAATGAGATAGAAATTACCCACTAAAGTACTGTCATTATGCATAACGTTCTCTTAATTGATGAAACGGACTCCAGATTTACTCAAGCCATGCTGCGTTCTCACTCCGCTAACGCTCCGTTCGGGTCACTTAACAAGGGATATACGGTTCGGGGCTCGGCTCGCCCTCACCCGAATTTTGCTCACTATGTTCGCAAAACTTCGTATATCCCTAAACGGATTTTGTTCTTCGGGTAGGACGTTATTCTTCAAATGAGATCGATGAAATTATGAAGGAAGGACAACTTTCCTTTACAGTAGCTGCTATAGCAATAGAAAGATACAGAAGCTCAATAGAGGAGAAGATAGGGAGTAGAGTTGACCTTGATACTATGATCCACGGAGTAAAAACTATTGAAGAGATACAAGGAATGGTAAAAGAGGCTACAAATAAAGAGATTCCTATTCCAGCATTGTTAAAGCTCTTGCGAATAACTCAGGTAAACGAAAAGGAAAAAATGGAATTGGCCATTGATTTGGTCCAGTGTTTTGGAAAAGACGAGACTGTGGTTTTTGCAAGAGAATTTGATAAGATTCTTAAAAAGAGAAAGCGTTGGATTATCAGCTATCAGCCTGAAAGATGAAAGTATCCCCAACGTCGCCTAACACGAGTTTTGCGCCCACTTCGTTCGCCCAAACGTTTCGCACTTCGCAAACCCGAGTCCCGTTATGCGTAAAAACGATTAGAAGTTAAAGCCGTAACTGTTGGAGTAGAACATCCTGAATAAAGTCCTAAGTACTATCCAACAGTACTTTCTTTAACGTAAATTTCAAAGGTATTGTTTCTTAGTCTTATTCCGTGTATGCGCGATTTTGGGATCCAAATTTTCATGCCATTGTCAATCAATA
>JAEOSO010000069.1 GCA_016840315.1 Candidatus Borrarchaeota archaeon
AGAATCTTAAGAATGATTTTTCACCTAACCGTAAATTGAGCCAGGAGGAATCACTTGGTTTTCATTAATAGTAACGTTGTCTGCAATAAAAGATCCAAGACGAGTTCGATGCGTATTTACTAGTTGCCTCTCAAAACGTGAATAAATTTCTTGATTATTTTCTTTTCTATCCAAAAATCTCACAGAATCTCCAATAATACAATTTTCACCAATTACGCTGTTCTTGATAACGACATTTTCGCCAATTTTTGTAGATGATAACAACACACTTCGTTCTATAACCGAACTTCCACCAATAGTGACGTTTTTATCGATAAAGCTATGCAGTATCCTACAATTTTCAGCAATTTCACAATCTCTGTCGATAAATGAGTTTTGAATGTCTGCACCTCTTCCTATTTTTACAGAGTCGTGTATATTTTTAGATATGCTTTGGAGCAGGTATAAATTAGCATCTAAGTAGTCCCATGGACGTCCAACATCGATCCATTTATCCAGTTCGTAACCTAAAACATTTTCATTTTCTTCAATCAGTAATTGGATTACATCTGCAATATCGTATTCTCCTCGTTTACCAAAACGTATCCGTTCTATAAATTCAAGTACAACCGGCTCTATCAAATAGGTACTTGCGGAAGCTAAAGGGCTAAAAGGTATTTCTGGTTTTTCAACGACCCTAGTGACACGTTTTTGCTCATTTAATTGAATTATTCCAAATCGCTCTGGCTCAGGTATCTTACAAAGGCCTAATGTTGCCATCGCCTTCATATAGCGATGTGATTCTATTAGACCTTGCCAATTTCCTTCTAGAATTGCATCCCCATTAATTATAAGGCACGGTTCATCTTTTATAAAATTCTTTGCGGTTAGAATAGCATGGGCTAACCCTAAAGGCTCTTTTTGTTCAATAAAACTTATTTTATTATTGGAATGACTGGAAATATATGACTCAATTTTTTTTCGATGAGTAGCATTTACAACAATACCTATTTCATTGATTCTTATACTGTTGAAAATCTGTAAGACATAATGTAGTACTGGCTTTCCGAGAATAGGAAGAAGCGTTTTTGGGCGTGTCAATGTAAGGGGAAACATTCGTGTACCTAATCCTGCAGTTGGAATAAGTCCTTTCAATCAAGCCACATCTTGTAAAATAATTAACACGATGTTTAAATGAGAGTTGCAAGTATAAACTAACTCTAAGGTATTTTAGAGATTTTTGATAACGATTATCTAGGACACTTATAGTTCTATAAAAAGCAGAAAAGGAGGATGTTTTTGATGGGATGCAGAATTAGTGAAGTAATTTTGTTGGGAACAGGAGTAACTATCCCTTCAAAAGATCGTAATGCATCTGGGGTGCTGGTTGTGCTTAATGATGGCACATTACTCTTATTTGATTGCGGAAACGGAATTCTTAGACAAATTGCGAAAGCGGACGTTGATTTTTCAAAAATCGACAATGTTTTTATTACACACCTTCATCTCGACCATACTTCTGACCTTGGGATATTAGTGAAAGCAAATTGGTTACAAGGCAGACAAACCTTAAATGTGTACGGACCAAAGGGCACTAAGCAAATGTGCGACTTATTTTTTTCAAAAACATACCCATATTTAGAAGGGGTTATAACTCTCAGCGTTACAGATATTAAACCAGGACCAGTCTTAAAGAACGATCATTGGAGCATATCGTGTTTTCCCTTAACACATGGGATCTCAAGCTTAGCCTATAAAGTCGAAACCGAAGAAAATAAGATAGTGGTGTGTGGAGATACGTTTTCTCCTGTTAGAGAGCCCAACCGGGGATTATCTACATTCGCCAAAAATGCGGATCTTTTAATTCACGAGGTTTCATTCCCTGATGATTATCCCTACGATAAAAAAGACCATACAAAGCCAACTCCACTTGGAAAAGAGGCAGAAGAGGCAGGAGTAAAAACTCTTATTGTAACTCATATGTATCCCGCCTGCGAAGGAAAGGAAGAACAAATTGTTGAAAGTATCAAAAAACATTACACTGGCGAAGTAATCATCGGAGAAGACTTAATGACCATTTTATTGCCTAATAAGAACAAATAGGTCAGTGGGCTGATTTTAGAGAAACTATGTCCTACTTAAAATTGTTACAAAAACATTATTTCCAAAGCCGCCAATTGCATGAGCAAGTCCTGTTTCTACTCCAGGTACCTGCCGCTTACCAGCTTCATTTCGTAGTTGTAAAGTGAGTTCAAGAACCTGACCTATACCCGTAGCTCCAACAGGGTGACCCTTAGCTTTTAGCCCTCCTGATACGTTTACGGGTAATTGACCTTCTCTTTCAGTTATGCCTTCTTCAAGTGCTTTTCCTGCGGATCCTCGCTCAAAAAAGCACATATCTTCTAGGTTAACAAGTTCTAATGGTGTAAACGCATCGTGTACTTCAAGTATATCTATCTCTTTTTGTGTCATTCCTGCCGTTTTAAGTGCACGTTCTGCTGCAAGGCGTGTGGCGTCTAAACTCATTAAGTTTTCTCTGTCCATATATGCAAAGACGTCTGTAGCAGCCCCAATTCCCGTAATGCGAATTGGTTGTTCACAAAATTTTTTGACACTTTTTCCACTACTTATTATGATTGCTGCGGCTCCATCACTCCTCGGTGAGAAGTCATACAATCTTAAAGGATCTGCAATAATTGGAGAGTTCATGACATCTTCAATTGTTACTTTTTTGTGGTGAAAATGAGCTAAAGGATTAAGCAATGCGTTCTTATGATTCTTTACCGCGACTAAAGCCAGCTGTTCTCGTGTCAAACCATTGTGAATCATATTTAATCGAGTACACATGGCTGCTAAGGCAGGAATCGTTATACCCTGTTCTTGCTCCCAAGGATGGGTTGAATTCGCAAGAATAGACGTAGATACGTCGGTTGGGACTTGATTCATAAGTTCTACACCGATAACGAGGACATTATCAAACATGCCTGACTTAACCATCATAACTGCTTGCTGAATTGCTGCCGCACCAGAAGCACTGGATGCTCCTGTTCTAAACGCGGGGGTACCTGAAAGTCCAAGTACATCTGCACACAATGCTGTTAAGTTTTGCTGATCATTAAACCGATTTGATGCCAAGTTCGAAATAACTATTGCATCAATTTGTGAACGGGCAATAGATGCATCCAGTAAAGTCATTGATGCGGCTTCATATATGAGTGATGAGAGTGATTGTCCTTCTAATTTGCCATATTTTGTTTGGCCAACTCCAGTAATGAATATAGATTCTACTTTCACGTCAGATGCCTCCAAGTGGTTTAAATTTTAGTAAAATTCTTCCATCTATCTCTTGAAAAATTGCTTCTAGTTTTTTACCAACCGAGAGTTCATCCTGGGAAGCATTTAATTGTGCGGAGATTCTTCCCCCCTCCTCAAGTTCTACTAAACCAATAACAAGCGGTGCATTCTCTTTGAATCTCAAAGGAACAGCATGAAGTATAGTATATGTGATAAGCGTTCCTTTCCCTGAAAATTTGACCTTTTCAAAACTTGCGTTACCACATTTGCGGCATTGGGAATTGGGATAAACGCCAATACTTCCACAAGTTCTACATTTGGTTCCTATGAGTTTCCTTTTCTTCAGGTTCTCTTTAAACTCTTGAATAAGCGATTTATCATTCATATTATGACAACCTCTCTGTTTGTGTGTTTTATGAGGTAGATAAATCTCTTTGTTACAGGCAATGATCCAGAATTTAACAAATCAGACTAGAAATAATGGGATGGAGAAAATATCAAGGTCTAAGACGAGCGTAAGTACGATAATTTCTCATTTGACTCCAGATAGAATGTGATTTTCCAACCAATCGCTTTTTTTTCAACAAGTTTTTATCTGGATATTCTGTTACTCGACCCATTAATTTCCATGAGGAGGGCAAATAATTCTTATTGAGAGGATATCCTGATACCTTATTCTGATTTAAATATGTAGAAAGAACTGCAGAGATGATCGCTACTTCTTTGAATTCGTCATCATACGGTCGACCGCTAAAAACAAATTCATTTTCAACAAAATCTGTAGATATCTCTCCGTTTATGAAACGTTCATGATCAAGTAATTCTCGGTGGAAGGGAATTGTAGTGGTTACTCCATCTATTACGTATTCATCTAAAGCGCGTTTCATACGTATTATAGCTTCTTGTCTGTTTTCACCCCAGACGATGAGTTTCGCTATTAAGGAGTCATAGAACGGTGGAATTGTATAACCGCTTCGCATGGCGCTGTCTACTCGAACACCATTTCCTCCTGGAGGATAATAATACGTGACTTGCCCAGGACACGGGATAAAATTTGCATAAGGATCTTCTGAATTGATTCGACATTCGATAGCATGTCCGTGTATCTTGATGTCTGCTTGAGAGTATCTTAAGGGTTCTCCAGCGGCTATATGAATTTGTTCCTTTACTAAATCAATTCCTGTGATTGCCTCAGTAATAGGATGCTCTACTTGAATGCGAGTGTTCATTTCCAGAAAATAAAAATCTTTACCAGCAAATAGAAATTCGACAGTTCCCGCATTGGTATATCCTGCTACTTCTGCTGCGCGAGTTGCAGTTTCACCCGCTTGTTTTCTTAGTTCCTCAGTCATAGCTGGTGAAGGGGCTTCTTCCAATAATTTTTGATGTCTCCTTTGGACTGAACAGTCCCTTTCCCCCAGATGAATTATGTTTCCTTGTTCGTCGGCTAAAATTTGAAATTCGATATGGCGTATTCCTTTGAGGTATTTCTCCATGAACAACTCGTCATTTCCAAATGCAGATTTAGATTCTAACTGTGCAACATGAAAAGCATCGGCAAGCTCTTTTTCACTCGAAGCAATTTTGATTCCTCTTCCTCCGCCTCCTGCTGAAGCCTTGATCATCACCGGGTAGCCAATATAATCAGCTACACGTTTCGCTTCATCGAAATCTCGAAGTTTATCCTTTGTACCTGGAACGATTGGTACTCCTCCAGCCTTTAGCATTTTTCTTGCTTCGTTTTTATTTCCGAACTTTCTGATTGCAGAACTAGTTGGCCCTATGAATTTAACTCCATTTTTTTCACATAAAGCGGCAAATTCATCATTTTCTGCAAGGAAACCATAACCAGGATGGATCGCTTCGGCTTTCGTTTCTAAAGCGGTATTGATGATCTTATCCATGTTCAAATAACTGTCCAAAAGATCATTGCTTCCAATACAAATCGCTTTGTCGGCTAATTGAGTGTGTAGGGCATGTTTATCCACCTCTGAGCAAATAGTTACACTCTCTATCTCTAATTCTTTACATGCTCTTATGACGCGTACAGCAATTTCTCCACGATTAGCGATTAGAATTCTTTCAAAGGGCTTTTTCATGCCGTTTTTTCACCTATTGAACGTTTTTAGCCTCTTAATGATTAGACACGCTCCAAGTCAGAAAGACTGAAGATATTTCAACCGGATTGGATAAAAATCATTGGTGACCTATTGAACTAGATTTAATTATATTTAAGTTAGGTGCGTAGGATCTTATAAACATCTTATACAAATAGAGATTTTGAGAGGGTATCAAATGACAGCATCGCATAGATTCAGAATCCTTGTGGCAAAACCAGGATTAGATGGCCACGATCGTGGTGCAAAAATTGTAGCACGGGCATTAAGAGATGCAGGTATGGAAGTAATCTATACAGGTATCCGTCAAACGCCAGAATCTATTGTATCAGCAGCCCTACAGGAAGATGTGCACGCCATTGGATTGAGTATCCTTTCTGGTGCACATAACCAATTATTTCTGAGAATAATGGAATTATTGAAAAAAGAAGGACTCAAAGACCGGTTACTGGTATTTGCGGGCGGAATCATACCAAAGGAAGATACTCCTGAATTAACCAAGATGGGAATTGCGGTAGTATTTGGGCCTGGGACTCCTACAAAAGTCATTGTCGAATATTTAAAACAGGCTTTGAAAGAGAAATTTCAAGAGGGATAACTTTGCTTAATATAAAGAAATTAGACGAAATAAAAAAGCGAAAAAAAGAATGGGAAAACAACACGCTCAACCCCCTACTTGAAAAGTATCCTGAGCGTTTAACAGAATTTGTTACGACATCGAGTTCGCAAGTTAATCGCTTATATACGCCACTGAATTTAGGAGGTTCTGATTATCTTACGGACATAGGATTTCCTGGAGAATTTCCATATACAAGAGGTGTACAACCGACTATGTACAGAGGGCGTCTATGGACAATGCGTCAATACGCAGGATATGGAACTGCTGAGGAAACCAATAATCGATTTAAATTATTACTTGAGCAAGGACAGACAGGGTTATCTGTTGCATTTGACTTACCCACGCAGATCGGCTATGATTCTGATCATCCTCTTGCTCTAGGTGAAGTAGGTAAGGTTGGGGTGGCGATCGATACTCTAAAAGATATGGAAACTCTTTTTGATGGAATCCCACTTGATAAAGTAAGCACTTCAATGACAATTAATGCTCCGGCGTCTGTTTTGCTCACAATGTATATTGCTGTTGCTGAGAAGCAGGGTATCTCACAGAATAAATTAGCAGGTACAATTCAAAATGATATATTAAAGGAATATTCTGCTCGAGGTACGTATATTTTTCCTCCTCGTCCAAGCATGCGGTTGATCACTGATGTTTTTGAATACTGCTCAAAATGGAACCAAATGCCAAGATGGAACACGATCAGTATCAGTGGCTATCATATGAGAGAGGCGGGATGTACAGCTATCCAAGAAGTAGCGTTTACTTTAGCAAATGCCATAGCATACGTCGAAGCCGCACTAAAAAAAGGTATTGAGCTAGATACATTCGCTAGGCGTCTGAGTTTTTTTTGGTGCGCGCATAATGATTTCTTTGAGGAGATTGCTAAGTTCAGAGCTGCGAGACGCCTGTGGGCACGCATTATGAAAGAAAGATTCAATGCAAAAAACCCACGCTCGTGGCAAATGCGATTTCATACTCAAACCGCTGGACAAAGCTTAACTGCCCAACAACCAGAAAATAATATTGTCCGAGTTGCAATACAAGCCTTAACTGCTGCCTGTGGTGGTACTCAATCGCTTCATACAAATTCAATGGATGAGGCACTAGCTTTACCTTCAGAAAAAGCAGCGCAAATTGCATTGAAAACACAACAAATAATTGCTCATGAAAGTGGCGTTGCATTAACCATAGATCCTCTTGCGGGGTCATATTACGTGGAAACAATGACCGATGAGATAGAAAGACGCGCAATGGAGTACATCGAGAAGATCGATGAGATAGGTGGCGCGGTAGTAGCTGTTGAACGAGGATTTATTCAGAAAGAAATTCACGAAAGTGCCTATCGATACCAGAAAGAAATTGAATACAAAAAGCGAATCATTGTGGGTGTGAATGAATTCATAATTGGAGAGCAACCAGATATAGAAATCCTTCGGGTTGACCCAGAAGTTGAAAAGGTACAATTAGCAAGATTGGTAAGAATCAAGAAAGAACGAGATAACCTAAAAGTGCAGGAAACCTTAAAACAGATAGAAAAAATATCTAATAGTGATGAAAACCTCATGCCAGCAATAGTTGATGCTGTAAAGGCATATGCGACTCTGGGTGAAATTTGTGATGTATTGAGAGACGTTTTTGGAGAATATATAGCTCCAGATGTCTTCTAATATCAAATCAAGGGAGATGTTTTGTTTTGGAAAACAAAGGATTAACACAAGGTTTAGTACAGGTGTACACAGGTTTGGGCAAAGGAAAAACAACTTCAGCTCTTGGGCAAGCCCTACGTGCTATTGGTCATGGCTTAAGGGTATATATGGGATGTTTTTTTAAAAAGAGACCAGTTGGAGAACTAAATGCTGCAAAAAAATATTTACAGAACAATCTCACCATTGAACAATTTGGTCCTTCAAGATTTATTGAAAAAGGCGAGCAAACAAAAGAAGATAAGAGAATAATCGACAACGCTTTTCAACGTGCTCGAAAGGTTTTATTGAGCGGGAAATATGACATTGTGATTTTGGATGAGTTTAATAGAGCTGTTGATTTGAAATTGATTGATTTGGAGACAGTTCTTGAGTTAATCAAAGAGAAACCACCACATGTTGAATTGATCTTGACTGGAAGAGGCGCTCATCCAGAAATCGTTAAAATCGCCGATCTCGTTACAGAAATGCTTAATATCAAACATCCCTTAGCGGCAGGGGTTAACGCAAGGAGAGGTATTGAATATTAGATAGCGCTAAGTTAGTAATAGGGTGTTTATATGAAAGAACAAAATAACTGTAAACTTGAACATATCGGAATCGCAGTAAAGAATCTAGAAGAAGCAATTAAAATCTACGAAGCTTTTGGTTTACAAGTTGATTCAATTGAGGTAGTTAAAGAACAAAAGGTTACTACAGCTTTCATTCCCTGTGGTTCGGTAAATCTTGAATTATTAGAAGCCATAGGAAATGAAGGGCCTGTGGCCAAATTTATCGAAAAAAGAGGCGAAGGAATTCATCATATATCTCTAAGAGTAAAAAATATAGAAGCGAGTTTGGATAAATTAAAGGAAAAGGGAATAAGGCTGGTTGATGAAACGCCAAGGAAAGGTGCTCATAATTCAAAGATAGCTTTTATACATCCGAAAGCGACTAAAGGTGTATTAATAGAACT
>JAEOSO010000150.1 GCA_016840315.1 Candidatus Borrarchaeota archaeon
GCTTCAAAGCCGAACACCGAGGGAGCAGGCCCTGATCCTGATTTGGATGACATAGTCTACAAGAGCACTCAGGGAACTTTCACTGTAACTCAGATGGCGCCTGATTCAGTCACAACTCATCCTGGCGCTGAGTGGGGCAACACTTATCGTTACACTTTTTCAGAGCCCGGCTACGAGCCTTTGGTCACCGCTGATGCCAACGGACTGCCAACCAATGTTATAATCAACCAGGTCAATGACACAGTCTATGATGTCACTGTTTCAGTCAAGACTCCTGAGGGCAGTAAAGGTTCTTACACTATGACTGTTGATTTAGACAGCCTTATTGTCGGTGTTGATGAACCGGTTGACATCACAGCTCCTGAAGGGTTTAATATGGACACGTATCCCAACCCTTCAGCAACCAACACTACTCTAAGATACAGCCTTGGTTCTAATGATGATGTTGATATCAGCATTTACTCTGTCGACGGTAAGCTTGTTGACAAATTTGAACTCAAGAATCAGCAAAAAGGAACTCACGAAATAAATCTTAATACAGATTTCTTTTCAAAGGGAATGTATTTTATCAATCTTAGCACGCAGTACGGCAGTGAGTCAACCAAGTTCATAAAGCAGTAAAAACATTAAAACTTGCTCTAATAAATAGGACTCTGAGCGGTCTGCAATGCCTGTCCCGCCGCAGGCGGGAACCCGGCGAGGAGTTCCCGAGGACTCGGCATTGAACTACATCCCCTGTTTTTCTATGCACTTACCGACGGTTTTTGTTGTTTTTTTAAGAAGACCTGGGAACAGGTGTTCACTTTGTCCGGAATATCCAATTCTTTCGTATCTTGCTCTACTCGATTGTAAGCTATTAAAAAACCACATACAAATTTATTTAATTGACAATATGACAACATTAGTAGTAGGTGCAACAGGTGCAACTGGGAAACAGTTGGTGGAACAATTGTTGAATATGGGACAAAAAGTCAAGGTGATTGTGCGTCCGACTGCAAAAATACCTGACACTTGGAAGATTAATGACAGAATCTCGATAATAAAAGCCAGTGTTTCGGAGATTAGTGAGAGCGGAATGACAAATTATTTGAAGGATTGTCAGTCAGTAGCTTCTTGTCTTGGCCATAACATATCCTTGAAAGGTGTTTTTGGAAAACCTAGAAAATTAGTAACCGATGCCGTTAGATTGGTCTGTAATGCAGTTGAAAAGAATTCGCCTGAAAATCCTTTCAAGTTTGTATTGATGAATACAACTGCTAATAGGAATAGAGATTTACCTGAATCCATTTCGATTGGACAAAAACTAGTGATGGGTTTGATTCGTTTACTTATCCCTCCGCAATCAGACAATGAAAAAGCAGCAGACATTTTAAGAGTTAACATTGGACAAAATAATAAATTCATTCAATGGGTGGTGGTTCGACCAGATACTTTAATTAACGAAGATATCGTAAGCGGATACGAGATACATGCTTCACCTACAAGGAGTGCACTTTCTAATCCTGGGAAAACCAGCAGAATTAATGTTGGTAATTTTATGTCAAGGCTAATCGTCGAAAATGATTTGTGGAATAAATGGAAAGGGAAAATGCCTGTAATTTATAATAAAATAAGTTAATTGAACGAGCAGAACAGCTTACAATAATAAATATTGGTCATTTGGCATTAAGTGTAAAATGTGAGCGTGGTAACGTCTAATAAAACATATATCAGTTTAATAGGATTGAGTTTTGAGATGCCAAACGCACCATATCCAAACCGTTACAGGGCTTTCAGGAAATAAGCTGCACATCAACAATTTCTAATCATAGATTAAAGAATGAAAACGATATCTGCGGTACAAGAAAAAATTGAGTCCAAATTCAGACAACAAGTACAAAATGATAAGAAAGCAAAGAATGGTTATCTGCTTGTTCATTCCGGGAAATCAGGAATCGACATTAATATTGCCGAAGGAAAAACAGGAGAAATTCAGGCAAACCCGAATCAAGCCAACCATCTCGCTTCCGTAGGCAAATTGTTTACAGCTACCCTCGTAAGTATGCTGCACGATAAAGGGCTGCTGTCTTTTGACGATAAAATTGTAAAATATCTTGATGCTGACCTGATACGCGGTTTGCATGTCTATAAGGGAAATGAATACTCCGGCGATATCAGCATCAAACATTTACTGAAGCAAACATCCGGGTTGAATGATGTCTTTTTTCCATTGCTCAAAAAGATAATGAATGACCCGAACCTTGAAATGACGGTCAGGGAAGCGCTGGAATGGGGAAAAGCTAACCTTAAGCCCGTTGGTAAGCCCGGTCAAAGACATTTCTATACGGATACAAATTATTATTTGCTTGGCTTGATCATAGAAAGCATCACCAGAAAACCTTTTCACGAAGCTGCTCATGAAATGATCCTGGACCCTTTGAAAATGGATAATGCATATATAAACGGTTTTTCCGAACCCAAAAGCAAACCCCAATATCCACCGGCGAATATCTGTCTTTTCAACACCAACTTCATTGAGAATGAAAGAATAGCAAAGATTGATTATGCCGGGGGAGGTGTTGTGGCTCCTTTGAGCGAATACCT
>JAEOSO010000070.1 GCA_016840315.1 Candidatus Borrarchaeota archaeon
TCTTCCTTTCTTTTTTCAAATCGTTCTTTTATTTGTGCCACGTCTTTTTCTTTCTTCGCTAGTTTTTCTTTAGATTCTGCTGCCTTTTTTTCTTTTTTTGCCTTATCTTTCTCATTTTTAGCCTTGTAAACATCAGCAGTCTTGTTCTCGTAGTCTCTCTTAAGTTTAGCAACTTCATCTTCCGATTTGAGAAATTTATCTTCTTCTTTTCCAATCTGTTCAAGTTTTTTCGCAATATCAAAACGCTTTTTCGAGATTTCCTTTTCTTGTTCTGCAATTTTTTTCTGTTTTTTAGCCTTTTCTTTAATGAGCCCCAATATCCTACCTCCGTTAATGTGTCAAACTATACTGATAGACCACATACATAATTTTTTGAAGTTAGATATCTAACAAGTCAAATTATTTAAAACTTCATTGTGAAATTATAAAAAAGAGAATTTTCGTGTCTTTTAAAAATGAAAATGTGTGGGAATTTTGCGCATAAAAGCGGCTGTTTTTGATTTCGACGGGACCTTAGTTCCATTTAAGATGGACTATATAGCTCTAAGGCAAGAAATTATTCAAAGAATCGCAGAAATGGGTATTAAAAACCAAAGTTTCAACGTTTCGGACCCCATACGTAATACGCTAAAGAAGGCACGTGAACTATTGAACGATAAAGATATGGAGACCCTTGAGCGTGAAGCAGAGAAAATCATCAATTTTTATGAGTTAGAGGGTGCGAAGAATAATGCAGTGATCACGGGCGTTTCAGAGGTCCTAAAAACACTAAAAGAGATGAATCTAAAATTAGGGATTTTTACACTCAATCAGAGAAAAGTAGTTGAAATATTACTTAATAAGGCAACCCTTTTCGAAAGTAAGGCAACCCTTTTCGAAATCTTCGATGCGATCGTAACAAGGAATAGCGTGCGTGATTTTTATCAGAACAGCATCAAATTAAAATATCTTCGAACTTGTCTTAGAAAACTTGGAGTGGACGGTAAGGAAACCATTGTGATTGGAGACCATCCTATTGATATTGAAGCGGGAAAATTAATTAATGCCATTACAGTCGGCGTCCACACATCTCGCAATTGGAAGGAACTACGAAAAGATGAAAAATATGATTTTCTGATAGATTCAATAGCTGAGATTCCTGAACTTATCCAAAAAGTGGTAGAATTATAAATTCAAAATGGAATAGAAAATAGATGAACAAGGTGTCTATCAAATGTCAGAATTAAAGAAAGAGAGGGGTTTAAAACGATTGGTTTTAGATGTTTTAAAACCCCATATGCCACATCTTCCCGAACTTGCAGTCCAACTGAGTCGATTACCTTCTACATCGGGAGTAAATATTAGTTTAATCGAAGTTGATAAAAATACTGAATCGGTAAAAATCACGATTGAAGGAAATTCTTTGGATTATGAATTAATTGCGAAATCATTACAGGAGTCTGGAGCTGTAATCCATAGCATTGATCAAGCTGTAGCTGGAAAGGTAATTATAGAGGAAGTAGAAACTCACGAATCTTAATTCTTTTTGGTGAGAGTATTGGAGGATTTCGAAGCTCCTTACGCAGGAATCCCAACCTTTCTTAAGCTTCCACACGTTAACATAAAAGATATTGAAAGTCTAAGAAACGTAGACATTGCAATTTTAGGTGTCCCTCTAGATGAGACAACAACTCATAGATCAGGAGCTAAAATGGGACCACGTGCTATCAGAGAGGCCTCTACTAGTTTTTCGGGATATTCTCTTAGATCTAAATTCGATTTGAATGATTTAACCATTATTGATGCTGGTGATGTGCCCGTTATTCCAGGCAATGTTGAAAAGAGTCATATGGCAATTTATGAAACTGTCAAGCAGTTGGTTAAAAAGAACATAACATCAACTCTAATTGGAGGAGATCACTCAATTACCTATCCTGCGATAAAGGCTCATGAAATACTCAAAGAAAAAATAGGGGTTATTTGGGTCGATAGCCACCTTGATTTTGATATGGAGTATCCTCCAGGACAAAGATATTCACATTCTTGCAGCCTTCGAAGAACTAGTGAATTACCATTCATTGATCCAACAAATATTGTTGTGATAGGGTATTCGGGGTATGCTAGTCATCCTGAACACGAAGAAGAAGTCGATGAAGCAGGTATAGGTATGTTTAGTATATATGATATACGCGAAGAAGGTCTGGAAAAAGTAGCTAAGAAAAGCGTAGAGATCGCTACAAAGAACACAAAGTCCTTTTATCTCTCAGTCGATATTGATGTCCTCGATCCTGCGTTTGCCCCTGGATCTGGATTGCATGAACCAGGTGGCTTGACTCCCTGGGAATTGTTCAAAATGTTAGCCATACTCGGGCAACGAATGGTTGCGATGGATTTAGTTGAGGTAGCCCCGCCTCATGACCCTTCAGGAATTACCGCATCTAACGCGACTGCAATTATTATTGAAGTTCTGTCAGCTGCATATGCATATTCTTTGAAGAAAAAGGAATAATTGATAGCATGCACATTAACGAGCACTTAAAATATCTAAAATAACTTCTTTTAAAACTTCAATACTTGAAAGAAACTCATGAATCTCTATACCCTCATTAGATGAATGATCAAGTTTGGAATCGCCAGGACCATATGCAACGATGTTGTTGACGCTTTTGAACAAATTCATGTCTGACGACCCAGTCTTTCGAATCAAACGAGGATGGGTCTTTAGAACCTTTCTAATTGCTTTCTTAAAGGCTTTCATCAAATCTGAGCGCTTATCAGTCTCAATTGCTTCTGATGCAGAAATTAAGCTGATTTTTATTTTTACTTGATTTTGATCCTTAAACCTTTCAACACAAGATTGAATCTCATTAAACAACTCTTGGGGCGTGTATTTAGGCGGATATCGAACATCAAACCGCATTTCGCATTCATTGGGTACGATGTTTTCATATTGTCCTCCATGTATGAACGTAAGGCATGGAATGACTGAGTTGAAATAGCTTCCTTCTTCATATCGTTCTATGCTCTCTATAATTGTAGTCCATAGTTCAAAGGAGGCTTCTATCGCATTTTTATATTGCCAACATGCACCTGTGTGTCCAGCTTCGGTTCTAACGGATATTTTGCAATCTAGCCGGCCCTTATACGCAAAAGTAATTCCACCGCAGCCGCTGGGCTCTCCAATGACAATATAATCTGCATCAATCCCTTTTTCTAATAGAAATTGTGTACCTTTTGAATCGGTCTCTTCTTGGACAACCCCGATTATTTTAATTTGGCCAGGAATTTCCTTATCGACAAAATTTGAGGCAGCAATGATCATTGCAACTAGAGAAGATTTAGTATCTACCGCCCCACGCCCTGTGATTATTCCATTTCTTTTTTCGACTGGAATATATTCAGGAACTGTATCTATATGTGGTATAAAAATGAGAATTGGACGACCACTACCAATTTCTCCAACAACATTGCCAACTTCGTCAATCCATGAATTAAAACCGAGTTGTTTCATTCTTGAACATAAAAATTCCGCTAACTTTTGCTCTTCCCCACTTGGGCTGTAAATCTCAAGCACTTGCTTCAAAAATTCTATTTTTTCATCCAATTTGCTTCTTGCTCCTGAAACAAGTCGTCTAAAACATCCACAACGTAGTCAATTTGTTTCTCCTTAATCACAAGAGGAGGTAGGAATCTTAGCACATTTCTTCCCGCAGAAAGCATCAGAATACCCCGTTCTAAAGCACCCAGAAGTATATCTCTACAGTCAAATCGAAGTTCAACACCAATCATCAGACCCATACCACGAACATCACGAATGATCTTATATTTTTCTTTTAGCTGCATAAGTTTTTTCTTGAAATATGCACCCATTTCCGCAGCACGTTCAGTAAGTCGCTCTTCTACAAGCACGTCAAGTGAAGCGTTTGCAGCAGCACACGCTATAGGATTTCCACCAAAGGTTGTTCCGTGTTCGCTAGTATCGAACGCATTCATAACGTTCTCTTTTGCTATAGTTACGCCCATAGGAACGCCACCAGCAACAGATTTGGCGAGGCATAGAATATCAGGAACAACGTTCCAGTGTTCACAAGCAAACATCTTTCCTGTTCGCCCAAAACCTGTTTGTATTTCATCAAGGATAAACAAGATGTCTTTCGCAGTACATAGTTCTCGCAACTCTTGGAGAAATCCTTCTGGCGCTGGATTTACTCCTCCTTCACCCTGTATCGGCTCAACAATTACAGCTGCTGTTTTTTCAGTTATTGTGTCTTTAATCGATTGAATATTGAATGTTTTTGCATGATAAAAGCCAGGATTCAGAGGCTCAAAGGGTTTTCTATATTTTGGTTTCCATGTAGCAGATAAACAAAAACCTAGGCGTCCATGAAAGGCTTTCTTCATGGCAATGATGTCAGTTTTTTTAGTATATTTCCTTGCAAGCTTTATGGCGCATTCCACAGATTCAGCTCCACTATTGCTCAAAAAACTTTTGTTCAGAGCATTTGGAGTGAGCTGTGCAATTTTTTCCCCGAATACAGCTCGAACATCGCTATATAATATGCTCGGGCAAATCATCAATTTTGGCAGTTGAGATTCAATAGCCCTGATTACAGACGGATGACAATGACCAATATTACAAGAGCCATGCCCACCAATACAATCGATGTATTCTTTTCCATCCGCATCCCACAATAAAGCGCCCTGTCCTTTCACAATAGCTACATTTCGCTGTGGGTATACATTTGAAATATATTCTTCTTCGAGTTGCATTATCTCTCGTGAGTTCATGATATCACCGTACCTTTATGTTCTAAAGCCTGACTTATTGGAGCATCTAAAAGACCAGATGCAATTATAACTTCTTTGACATTTCCTTCAAGGGCTTCTAATGCTCCAAAGACCTTTTTCTTCATGCCAGCACCGATCTTATCGATTTCATTCTTTGCCTCTGCCGCAGTCAGTAAAGGAACTACATTATCGTCAATTAAGAGACCTGAGACATCAGTCAAAAGGATAAGTTTATCAGCTGAAACGGCGCGAGCAACATAAGCTGCAGTTCTATCTCCATCACAATTTAATGGCTCATATTCATGAGAGAGCGCGATGGGGGCAACTACAGGTAAATAACCATTTTCAAGAAGGAGGTTAAGCAAGTTTCCATCGACTTCATCAATCTTTCCGGTATAGTCGCCGCTAATCATCCGCTTTCGTCCATTTTCATCGATGATTTTTATTCGCCCTTTTCTTTGTGCACGAATTAATCCACCATCCACTCCAGATATTCCGATTGCATTTATACCGTTGCTTTGCAGTGAAGTAACGAGTTCTTTATTTATTTTACCGGCCATAACCATCTCAAAAATTTCCATCGTTTCCCGATCGGTATAGCGACTCCTGAAGCCGCTCGCCGACGTAACAAATTTTTGTTCTTTACCCATCGTTTCGGCGACTTTATTTACTATTTTAGCGCCGCCATGAACCAAAACACATTGATTTGTAGCAATTATTACTTGGAAATCTTGTGCAATATTTGTAAATATATCTGGTTCTGCAATAAGGGTACCTCCTACTTTAACAACGATACGCATATCATCACTTCCAATTTTTTAAGGATGTAATCCCGGAAAGGTAAGAGCTGTTGTTTCTTCCATTCCAAACATAAGATTCATGCTCTGAACAGCAGCGCCTGCAGCACCTTTAACTAGATTATCAATTGCTGAAAATACAACAATACGTTTAACGCTTTTCGATTCTATATCGAATCCAATGTCTGCGTAATTCGTTCCTATAACATTTTTAGGGTTTGGATATCTGTAAAGACCTTTTTTGTCTCTGATAAATCTAATAAAGGGCTCATTTCTATAGAAATTTCTGTAAATCTTCCAAATCACATTTTCACTTATCTCAGTTCTTCCATCAAGAAAAATGTGAGAGGTGCTCAAAATACCACGCACAATGTCCACAGCGTGGGGCGTCATAAAGACTTCTACAGGTTGGCCAGAGACTTCTTGAAGTTCCTGTTCTATTTCCGCGGTATGTCGATGACCTGTAGGCTTATATGGTCTAACGATGCCAGCTCTGTGCGGGTGATGGGTTGCTGTTGAAACTGTTGCGCCCGCTGCAGAACTGCCAATTTTGCTATCAACAATAACCCGCTTCAAGTCTATGTGATCAGCGAGTTCTTTGAAAATAGGGGCTAAAGAAATAATTGCGCTAGCTGCCAGACAGCCAGGACATGCAACAATCCTTGCTTTTTTTATCTCTTCACGGTGAAGTTCTGCAATCCCGTAAGCAGCTTCGCTCAACAACTGAGGATTTGGGTGTGTATGTTTATAATATTCGTCGTATTTTTCTGGATTTTTTAGCCTAAAATCTGCGCTTAAGTCAACAACTTTTATGTCGCAATCTCTTATTAGATCTGGCACATAACTCATAGATGCACCATGCGGAGTTGCCGTGAAAATAACGTCACAGTCACATAATTCTACGGTTTTTCTTGAAGAAAATTTCATTTGCAGGAGCGACTTCAAATTCGGATGTAATCGGTGTACATATTCGCCCACATATCTTTCTGATGTGATATATGAAATATCTACTTCTGGATGCATCACAAGAAGCCTTAACAATTCGCCTCCAGTATATCCACTTGCACCAATTATACCTGCGTTTATCATAGCTTAAGCTCTCCATAAGTTCTTGAAAATCTAGAATAGTTATTTCTTAGCTTGTTCAATAAGGTAATCAACTATTTTTTCGTGAACTGGGATGCCTGTTACTTCAACAGTGTTGCGAAATTCCATGACGTGGTTCACTTCATGACAAACATATCCATCAGGGCTCTCCATTAAATCGACCCCTAGAACTCCGCCTCCAACGGCTTCAGCAGCCTTTATACTTATTTCTTCGATTTCGCTGTCTACTTCACATGGTAAAGCTTTGCCTCCGCGTGAAGTGTTTGTTATGAATTCACCTTCTTTAGCGACTCTATATATAGCCGCAACCACTTCATCACCTATTACAAAACTACGAATATCGCGCTTCCGCAACTCTGTAGGTGGCCTCTTAACCTCCTCTTGGATATAATAGATTTTGCCAAGAGGAGGTGACATCGATTCTCTATGTTCGATAATGGCTTTTGCTATGTTATCTTCATTGACAGGTGCAATAAAATGTCCCCAACTTCCTACAATTGGCTTGACTATGGCGGGATAACCGATTTCCTTAATCGCTTTGAATGCTGACTCTGGTGTGAAGGCCATAATAGTCCTCGGTGTAGGCACATTCGCCTTTTTCAGTGCCATAGTAGCCAATAGCTTATTTCCACAGGTGTGGGATACATGAAAAGGGTTTATTACCAGTGCGCCTTCGCTTTCTAGAATCGCTGTGAGATAAAGACCACGATAATAACTGATACATCTTTGTAGAATTACATCGTTTTCGTCAAAGTCATTATCAGAACGTGTAATATCGATGGAAATATCTTTTGCGTCAATTTTTATAACTTCAAAACCCTTTTTTGCAGCAGCTTGGATGATCGACTTTTCGTACCACCTAAGTCTGTCATAGAGGATTCCTATGCGTTTCATTTCGTTATACACACCGCGCAATTTTGCTTATCACGAATTTATGAACATAATTACATTTTAATCGATTTAATTTTTGAAATAATAAATTTGAAATACTTTATCATTCACCCCAGTCTTCTCCTTCAATTTCAGCAGTAGAAATTTTAATTCCGCTTTCATTGACTTCTATTACCTCTAATTCAGTCCCACAATCGGGACAGTCAAGAATTTCCCCCATCACTACGTCTTCTGGGACGTCTATTAGAGCGCTGCACTGAGGACATTCAATAGATTTCAAACAAGGTCACCTCATCATCGTTTACATAAAGATAGTATGACAAAGATTCTCGGTTGGATTGAATAATAATAGTCAGTTTATAAAGAATGCGCTTACTAGGAGTTAAAGGTAATTACAGCCTTTTATGTAATTATAGCTGATTCTGGCAAAGTGATTGAGTCAAAAGTCAAATAAAAACTTAAAAATGGTTGAAAACTGTTTTTAAATAATAAAAGAAATAATCTCTTTACTCGCCCCAGTCCTCTCCTTCGATTTCAGCCATGCAAATTTCAATTCCATTTCCGTTTATTTCTCTAACCTCGACTTCTACACCGCAATCAGGGCAATCGAGTATTTCACCAACCATTACGTCTTCAGGGATGTCATTCATTTCGGCACAGCATTCAGGACATTCAATATTGTTCAATTAAGGTCACCTCATAGTGTCACATTATCATTACTGATAGTGATTTGTAATACTTGGTTTCGAATAATAGGTAACAATATATAAGTGTTGTGATTTCGCACCAAGAAGTGCGAAAAAATTCCTATTAAGTTTGAAAAGATTCAATTGGTTTAAAAACTCTGACGCGAAATTATCCATTTTATAAATAACCAAAATTTCAAAAAGCAAGGTAAAATGCAAAAAACCAAATATTGAAAAAGTAAAGAGGTAAAGTAAGTGACATCCTCCCCACCCTTTCGGATGGGGCTTCCAGCTTTCCATCGTGGTCTCGTTCCCTCACGGGAAGCGATGCTTAGCCTACGTCTATGGGCTTACGGAAACTTACCAGGTTGCACACGCTGCTCAATCACTATCCTGCC
>JAEOSO010000151.1 GCA_016840315.1 Candidatus Borrarchaeota archaeon
AAGAATCACAATGATAGGCACAGGATACGTAGGCCTGGTCAGCGGAGTTTGTTTCGCCAAACAAGGCTTTTCAGTGACATGTGTGGACATAATACCTGAGAAAATCGATGCAATCAACTCAGCTAAACCGCCTATATACGAAAAAGGTTTAGACGAACTCCTAAAGGAAATGGTTAGCAGTGGTATGCTTAGGGGAACCACTAACACTGAAGAAGCCATATTAAACTCTGATGTGGCATTCATATGCGTTGGTACACCGTCTAAGGAAAGCGGAGAAATGGACACAGTTTGGATTGAGTCAGCAGCACGAGATATCGGGAGGACACTAATGAAAAAAGATGAGTATTTTGTTGTCACAGCAAAATCCACCATTGTGCCAGGCACAACCGATTCCATAATTATGCCCATACTGGAAGAAGAATCAGGAAAAGAAGCAGGAAAAGATTTTGGTGTGGCCTTTTGTCCTGAATTCCTCCGAGAAGGAAATGCGATTGAAGATTTCTTGAAACCTGACCGAGTTGTTATCGGTGCAATTGATGAACGGTCGTACGAGACAGTTTCTGAGTTATTTGAGTGGGTTCCTAAAGAGACCCCCATTCTCAAAACAGACCTTAGAACCGCAGAAATGATCAAATATGGCGCGAATTCTTTTTTAGCTACAAAAATCTCATTTATCAATACTATTTCAAATATGTGCGAGGCTCTTGGTGTCAACGATATCTATGAGGTAGCAGAAGGCATTGGGCTTGATTTCAGAATTAGTCCTTATTTTCTCCGTGCAGGAGCGGGGTTCGGGGGTTCTTGTTTCCCGAAAGACGTGAAAGCCATCATTGCGGCAGCAAAAAAGGCAAATTATGACCCATTATTACTGAATTCTGTGATTGAAGTAAATAAAAGCCAGCCTTTACGCCTAATATCAATGATTAAAGAGGAAATCGGTAACGATCTCTCTGGAAAGCAATTTGCAATTCTTGGGCTTGCATTTAAGCCAGATACTGATGATATTCGTGAAGCTCCTGCTATTATTGTAATCGACGAACTTTTGAAGAATAACGCAACAATCAAAGCGTACGATCCAGAGGCAATGAACAATATGAAACAACTTTTTGGTGAAAAAGTTCAATTCACTGAGAGTAAAGAAGCGGCTTTAAGAGATACTGATGTATGCATCATTGTCACAAATTGGAAGGAATTCACGGAACTTCAGCCAAATGATGTCAAAACTCTAATGAAGACGCCTATTGTCATTGATGGACGAAAGACTGTGGATGCAGAAACATTTCTCAATGCAGGAGTGACCTACAGAAGAATAGGTTTGAGAAAATAGATCTAAATTAACCACTTTTTTTCTTTTTGCTCTCAAAAATCAATCAGCAAAAGATTATGCTGCGCTCTTTAACAGCGGGGCGCTAAAGCTTTATTTATTGCTTTAACAATGTCCTTCCAAGTATCGATGGGATAAACGTTTCCGTTATAAGCTAACTCGTCAGCGAACTCAGGATCTCCATCCGTTGCAAGTAGAACACTGATCGTATCAAATAGTCCAGCCTGAGCGATCGGACGGGGATCCCTTCCCTCAGTCCAGACAGCATCTGTCAATAGAAATGCTTCACGCTGCGTATATTTTACTTTAGCTGTTTCATCTATGCCCATTTGCAATGCTGAAGCGATATTTGTCAGATATCCAGCTTCAATAGTCAGCACATCGTTAACAACTTGTTCAACAGCTAAGTTCTGGTTTATAGGCTTAACTAAAAACGGTTTCGAATGGAAAGCAATGATTGAGTAATAATCATCTTTTCTAAATAAACTGTATGCCAGAACTGAGGCTGCCAATGCAGCTAAACCAATTTTTCGTTCGTACATTGATTCTGACGCATCCAGAAGGAGGACGTAAGTGCGTTTGACTCGTTTTCTTTTACGGACAAGAATTTCGTCCTGCGTAAAAGACGGACGATTTTCTACGAATCTTTCAATTGTACGATGTAAATCAATTTGACATTCTCCGTCAAACCGTGACGGATGAAACTTGCCATCTCGAGGACCATATGGAGCGACCATTTGTGCACGTAAAAGGATTATACGCGTTGATAATTTACGTGCAAGTAGTTCACGCTCCCGATTAAGGGTTTTTCTTAATAATGAATAAAGTTCAGGTGCTTCTGGTTTGTTAAAAATTTCATTAAACATCTGGTTTGTTATCTCAGAAAGATCATCGCCTACCTTTCTTTTTAAGCTCCTCCTTGAAATAAGGAATTGCAGTAAGGCTTTTGTATCTGCGTTTTGGATAGCGGCTTCAATATCTTGTTGAATCGCATCGCCTTCTGGAATCCATGTATCAGTGTCTGATGTGGAAGAAGAAGGTTCAGATGGGGTTTCAGTTTTTTCTTCTTTTTCAAATTCTTCTTTCAATTCATCCTCTTTCGTCTTTAAGATCCTTTGAACAATTTCGCGAATGACTTCTTCCTCAGTTTTTTCTGAAGTCGCCGAAAGCCATATTTTTGAACTAAATGTCAGACAAGCGCAATCGATAATGTCTTCAATGGTGAGATGATGATCCTTAAGTGTCA
>JAEOSO010000071.1 GCA_016840315.1 Candidatus Borrarchaeota archaeon
TAAATTTAAAATTAACAAGGTACAGAGTACCGCTACCGCTGCCACCAGTACAATTATTATTATTGTTTTCTTCATATCACACCTCCTTTTAGTTAAATATGCTCCTCGTAACTGGCAGTTCCCCTGACTACATTAACAATTAGCTTTATCGCCCTAACCAGTAATGCGATTCCTGTCACAACTGAAATAAAAATCAAGAATACCCTGACGCCCAAATAAGTGGCATCAACTGCAGCAGGGTTAGGTATTACACTGAAGTCGAAAGGAAAGACAGTCAGAAGAGTTAAAACCGTCCAGAGTGAAAATGCATTTATAACGATATGAATCATTTCACGTAGCATATACCTATCCAGAATAATCAAAATAATGTGACCGATAATAGTTATAACAAGAGTTGCTGTAAGAATCGGTAGCCATAGATTGATGTCTTCTGTAAAGAACGGATACCTTATCCACGTAGTAATGCCGTCTACTGTCTCCGAATGATAATAGGCTACGTATTGATTAAAAAAGTTGAAGAATATTAATAAAGCGATACTCCAGGCAATGACAAAAGCGGAAGCTGTTATTCTTCCACTTCTACCTTTAAAATGAGCGTCTATTTTATCTCCGATTCGTTTACCTGAATCTGCAGTGGGGGGTGGTGTAGGTGCTGCTGCCTCTGATTCCGCTGTTGGTTCTGAGGGCGGAGGTTCGGAATATTCCCCTGTTACCCCTGATGAAGCGACTATCTTCTCAGCAACATCACCAGCCCATGGTAGTTTATACCACTCGCCACTAGAAGCCTTGACTATCATTATTATCCAGACAATGAACCCGATAATTCCTATGATTGAAGAAAAAGCAACACCGACCACCGGTATCAGACCAAGTATAATCCCGGCAACTGTGATGATGCCAAACACAACAATTGACTGCGCCGCGTGGAAACGAACAAATTTGTTTCTCTGTTCCAGAACGAAAAAGATGATGCCGGTTATCCATCCGGCAACATAGCACAGTAGTCCAGCAATATTTGGCGATAGCCCTGTACTTGTACCTGCCCCCGCCCCCGCTGTTAGCTTCTCACGCTCTATCTTTTCCCTTGCCTCAATCCGCGCCTTCTCTTCTTCATAGATTCTCTTTTTCTCTTCCGGTGATAATTCCATACCCACCTCCTTAATACTGGCGTCGCAGGCGCAGAATAGCCATCCACGCTTTTTTTGTCAATACCACCGTTTAATCAGATATTTCCTACATTCAGAATTGGTTCAAACCCATCCGCTGTCATATCCGGCAATTGCGACAAGATGGGTCGCCCTGTGCTCACTGCCTGTCGGCCAACTTAGCGTGTACTTCTGCAATCAGATCTTGAACCGCGACACGTAATACTGTCTGGCCTTGCTTCAAAGTGTCAACGAGAGTATTGTAGTCCTCGTAGAAATAGACCGTCTTCCCATCCGTAAGCACTACAAAGGAAGATAACGCCTTTGACTGACCTCGTATGAATTGGAAGCTCGACCGTATCCGCTGTAGAGACAGCGAACTATTCAACAATTTCACCAGGATTTTCAATTCGAAGATATCTTCTATGGAATAGAGACGGCGTGAACCTCTCCCGGATGCTGGCCTCACACTCGGCTTCACCAGGCCTGTCTTATCCCAATATGAAAGCTGGCTTTGGCTAGTGCCGACCACGCGTGATACCTCTGAAATACGGAATGATACAGTTTTTTTTCTACGCGCCATTGCGCACTCCGGCCAACATTATGAACAATATCATTATACCACCTGCAGTTTAGACACTGGTGTAAATACAGCCGCTGCCACCTCTTGTATGAGGAAAAACCGATGTACGTTTTAGCTGCAAAATGCCCGTGCTGTGCCAACCATGCCCCAAAACCCCCTGCTTTCAGGTCCGAAAAGCTCTTTTTAATGTTGAGAAAGCCTTATCAACATCCTCATCACGAAAAATGACGGTCAGCTCAGAATATGTTGATACCACCTCAACTACGTTTATTCTCTCCCACGCTAATAATGCCAGAATTGTGTAATATGCTCCAGGTGTGTCTACCGTCTCTTTGGGAAGTTTAATAGTGATCGAGGCAAGATTGCGAAAGTTCGAGATGAATTTATCATCTTCGAATATTGCTTCAACGGTTTCTTGTACGTTCTTACTAACTATAATAGTCGTCTCCACAACGCCTTGTGATATGGTGCAGAAAGTATCTTTTTCATCTTTGATTCTTGTTAGAAGTTCGTTTTGCTTTGCCAAAAGAACATCTGTAGTGAGAAATGCAAATGTAAACTCGGTTAAATTTGATCGAACTGTAAGGTCCCCAATTTGCCTCAGGAAATTGATTTTTCCCACATCATTTCTCCTGAGCTCAATTGCAAATCTTTTCAAAGCTACGATGATGGCTCCAACCTTTATTTCTTTTTTGACTATTGCTTCTACTTCAGGATGAATTTTTCTGGCAAATGCAGACAGGTTTATGATTCCCTGCGATAGGGCCTCCTGAATAAAGGGTGATACTTTAACGACCTCTTTTACAGCTTCTTGCACAGATATCATGTTAAATATTTTACATTATATACAATATTTGTCAAATTTCGACATAAATTTGACTTTTAGAACAGCAGCATTATAATCAGCTATCTTAGCAACAGAAAATGGTTAACAGCAAGAAGGATACAAGATAGCCCGCCCCAGGATTGCTTACAAATCCTGCGCGTCAGGCAGCATAATTGTAAAAACCTCTCTTAAGAGGGGTTTCTTTATGCCAGGAGGTGCATTGCATAATGAATAATTCGAAAGCCAGTTGTCCAATTTGTGGTGGAGTAATACTCCTACCCGCCGACGTTGAGGTTTCAGAGATTATTACCTGTAGCGAATGTTATAACAGGGTTGTTATAGAAAAGATTGAGGAAGGAGATGTGATTCTAAGTGAAGCGCCGGAAATTGATGAAGACTGGGGACAATAGTAATGAGAATAGGATTACTGCATTCAACTATTCGAGAGGACGAAAAACTGCTAATAGACTCAGCCCGCAAACAGAATACTGAGATTGAGATCTTAGATGTGCGAGGGCAAGTATTTAATTTGGAAACATGGCAGAAGAAATACGATTGTTTATTGTTGCGTTGTATTTCTGCAACTGCGGGGATACATGCATCTATGTTTTTCGAGCATCTCGGGTTACCAGTTGTGAGTTCATTACAGGTCATAGCAATCTGCGAAAATAAATTCCTGACATCATTGAAGCTTAGAAAAAACAAGGTGTCTACTGTTCCATTTGTTCTAGCACTTTCTGAACACGAAGCAATTGAAGCTGTAAATCAACTGGGCGGATATCCGGTTGTACTGAAACCCGTATCTGGTTCATGGGGTAGACTGCTTGCCAAAATTAATGATCAAGATGCATTAGAAGCAGTTATAGAACAGAAAAATATTTTGGGTTCACCTTCTCATAAAGCTCTATATATCCAGAAATATATCAATACAAACGGGCGGGATATACGAGTAACAACCGTTGGTAATAGGGTTATTTGTGCGATATACCGCGACGCATATCACTGGATTACCAATACAGCTCGTGGAGCCAGAGCCTCCGTATGTAACGTTGATAAGACGCTAGAACAGATCAGTCTTGCAGCTTCGCAGGCAGTCGGAGGCGGAGTATTGGGAATAGATATGTTTGAAACAGATGACGGCTACATAGTAAATGAAGTAAATCACACGCCGGAGTTTAAAAACGTGCAGCGGACTACGGGAGTAAATGTGGCAAAAGCAATAATCGATTATTGTCATGAGGTAGCAAATCATGATTAACATCAGCATAATAGGTGCATCAGGATATACTGGAGGAGAACTTCTAAGAATTCTCCTTGCTCATCCTGAAGTCAACGTTCTTCAAGTTACCTCCAATAGATTTGTAGGCGAACCTGTATCGTTGTATCAGCCCAATCTACGAGGAAGAACATCTCTAACTTTTTCGGCGGTAGAGGATTTACAGCATTGCGACGTAATGTTCGTTGCATTGCCAAACGGCATATCTATGACCCTTATGGCCGACCTAGTTCATCGTGCGCATAAAATCATTGACCTGGGTGCGGATTTTCGATTACGCGACGAAAAAACTTGGTACAGGTGGTATGGTAAACCACATACGTCTCCCCACCTTATTGATAAATTCATATATGGTTTACCCGAATTACATAGGGCGAAAATAAAGAAAGCCAGCTTTATTGCAGGACCGGGGTGTGAGGCTGCGGTAACGATTCTTTGTCTTTGGCCTCTTGTGAAGCACAACTTGATAGAAGAAAAACCAATCATAGTTGATGCGAAAATGAGTAGCTCTCAAGCAGGAAGTCGCGCTACTTTGTCTTCTCATCATCCTGAAAGAGCTGGTGTAGTAAGGTCATATATGCCCACCGGGCACAGGCACACAGCTGAAATCGAACAGGAGTTACAATTAAACGGTATCTCACCACAAGTTGCCATTTCGGCAACAGCTATTGAATTGGTTCGTGGGTTACTTGTCACCATTCACACATTTCTAAAGAATGGATTGAACGAGAGAGATATTTGGAATGCGTATAGAACAGAATACGGTGATGAACCATTCATTCGTATCATCAAACAAAAGGATGGGCTCTACCGATATCCAGAACCAAAAATCCTTCAAGGAACCAACTTTTGTGACATTGGCTTTGAGATAGATAAACATACAGGAAGATTGGTGATAATTGGAGCCATAGATAATTTAATGAAAGGTACAGCAGGCAATGCTATTCAATGCATGAATCTAATGTCGAATTTTCCCGAAACTCTTGGATTAGAATTCTCAGGACTGCATCCGATCTAACAATATGAGTGACAATTCTAGTTTCATGACATTTTATAAAGGTATCATTGATTCCACCTTGCGGGAGGGTCAGCAATACCATCTTGCCAATTTTACACAGAGCAATCAACGAAAGATAGTGCAAATGCTTTCACAAGTTGGAGTTGATCGAATCGAAGTTGGAAATCCTGTGGTGAGAAAGGTGGCAAGTAAAATAGGACGTCTAGTAAAGCTAAAGAATAGGCCAAAACTGCTATGTCATATCAGAAACAGAATGGATGATCTGAAAGCAGCGATCAAGAGCGGTGTGGACGGGATTAACATTATTTGTACAGTTGATAAACAACGGTTAGACGCGATGGGTTGTTCTCTAGAACAGTACTTAGAAAAACTACGGGGGCTCGTTCTTTTGGCAAAGGAACATGATCTGGAGGTCAGGGTAAGCTTCGATCTTGGAGGTACAGCTTCAACAAAAGAAGTGACCAGAGAAGTTATTAAAAACTACAGAGAAATCTATGATCATAGTTAAAGTAGGTGGGGGTAAAGACATTAACTGGGACTATATAGCCCGGGATAGTGCTGCTCTGAAGGAATCGATAATAATCGTTCACGGAGCAAATGCAGCTTTCACAGAAATATCAGAGAAGTTTGGCAATGCTGAAAGAATGATTGTGTCGCCATCTGGTCATATAAGCAGATATACAGATTTGGAAACAATGAATTTATTGACCATGGTTTATAGTGGCCTTATGAATAAAAAAATAGTTGCCTGTCTCCAAAAATACGGAGTTAATGCAGTTGGACTGACAGGAGCCGATGGGAAACTATGGTTGGGAAAAAGAAAAAAAGCGATACTGGCAAAGGATGGGGCAAAAACCAAATTAATAACTGATTCTCTAACAGGAAAAGTAGAATCAGTCAATACCAGACTGATAAATGTTCTTCTTGAAGGCGGTTTCACTCCAGTGATAACTATACCGGCAATAACCGCCTCGGGAGAACTAATAAACGTTGATAATGATAGGGCTTTAGCTATTATGGCCCGCGACCTGCAGGTGAAAACCCTGGTGATTCTATTTGAAGCTCCAGGCCTTATGGAAAGACTGGATGATTCAAGTTCCAAAATCTCACATATTAATAAAGGAGAAATCAAGAAATTCTTGGATAATTCCGAAGGAAGAATGAAGAAAAAATTACTAGGAGTTTCAGAAGCAACAAATGCCGGTGTTACAAACATTTATTTCGGGGATGGCAGAATAACAAATCCCATCTCTTCAGCTTTGAAAGGAAGGGGGACTACAATTAGTTAGAATGAACAAGACAAATGCTTCAGAAAACTACCTGATTGCCTTATATCCGAACAGAGGAATTACCTTTACTAAAGGCAATGGAGTCTATCTATACGATCAGAATGGACAGAAATATTTGGATTTGGGATCAAATTATGGAGTTAATATATTCGGATACAATCATCCGTCTATTACCAAAGCTCTTCAGCGACAACTGAATAACCTAGTTAATCTTCATTGTTCTTTTAACAATCATGTAAGAACACAAGCTGCGGAAAATTTATTGAAAGCCACAAACGGCAGATTATCGAAGATATTTTTCTCCAACTCCGGAGCGGAGGCAATAGAAGCAGCTTTGAAATTTGCCAGAGTGGCAACAGGCAAATCACATTTTATTGCAATGAAAAATGCTTATCATGGCAAAACGCTGGGGGCTTTATCCGCAACAGGTGGAGATCGGTATAGGAATCCATTTTTACCTCTTCTCTGGAATTTTACTCATGTTAGTTTTGGCGATATTGAAGAATTACAATGCAGCATCTCCAGTAATACCGCAGCAATTATGATTGAACCGGTTCAAGGAGAAGGAGGAATCCATGTTGCTCCACAAGAATTTTATTCACAACTTCAAGATATTTGTCTCAGGAGAAATATTTTACTAATTGTAGACGAAATCCAAACAGGAGTTGGCAGAACCGGAACGTTTCTGGCTGGTGAGCAATTTGGCCTCAAACCGGACATTCTATGTTTGGGTAAAGGGATAGCCGGTGGCATTCCAATCGGAGTAACCTTGGTTACAAAAGAAATATCAAGCAAAATTCCGGTGCATATTCATACATCAACATTCGGAGGAAACCCATTAGCCTGTGCAGGAATCCTAGCGGTTTTGAAAGAACTGGAAAATGGTAAGGTATTCGATGAAGTTAAGGAACTGGGCAAGTATTTTCTAGACCAGCTAAAATCGATTAATACTCCTAAAATAATCGAAGTTAGAGGATTAGGATTGATGATTGGAATGGAACTAGAAGAGAATGCAACACCAGTCCTTAGAGCTCTGCAGCAGGAGAGAATTATTGCACTTCCTGCCGGTTCAAATATAGTTCGCTTTCTTCCTCCCCTTACGATTACGAAAAATGAACTTGATAAAGCAATTTCTACTTTGAAAAGGATTTATTCCTGATTTATGTGCCGATTTTTATTAGTAAAGTCAAAGGATTCATTAAGACCCGAGGGCTTACTCAAGGAGTTTGCTGCAATGTGTCAAAGAAGTCATGCGCCCGATGGCGACTGGCAAGGTGACGGGTGGGGTGTTGCTTGGCAAATTGATAAATCATGGAAGATACATAAATCATTGTCCCCAATTTGGGAAGACCGGGATAAATTTTCGACAATTCCCCAGACGAATCTTTTTGTAGTTCATGCAAGAAGCGTCGGATTCCCACGGCATAAAAATAACCTGGAGTTCAACCAGCCCTATTTGCACAATAATCTATGTTTTGTTTTCAACGGTATGATCCGCGGCGTTAAGCTACAAAGAGTTTTAGATGGGAAAATAGGAGCTCAAAAAGTGTTTTCATTTCTAATTGAAGAAATGAAAGAGAAAAATGCAAAGGAGTCTCTAAGGAAGCTTGACCACGCCATGTTGAATAATTCAAAGCAAGTTGAAGGAATGAATGTTGGATTAGTATCGGACGATAACTTTTATATTCTTTGCGAATATTCTATTCACCCATCCTATTTTACTCTGCAATACTATAAAGATGAAACTGTAGCACTCGTGTGTTCTGAAAAAATCGGAACATATAACTGGGAAACCATGAACAAAGGCGAGATTCTGGTCCTATGAAATCTCCAGCACTAACGAGTAAGGTCGCCTACTCTATAATAGCAACAGTATCAAAAACATCAGGGGGAAGACTTCTTGCCCTTCTATCGGTATAGCCAGGCGTTCGGGTACTATCCCACAGGCAGAATACGGAATTAGAGTACACTCCCCTAATCAATCAGCCCAGTGCTCGCCCCAGAAAGTACGGCCAGATTATTAAGCCAAGCAAAATCTCCCACCAGACCAGACCGGCATAACCGACTGTAAATAGCCAGCCGATGAACCAAATAGGACCTATCAAAAGCGGGGAGCTGCGGCGGTGATACCAACGTTTGCTTTCCTCTGCCATATTTTCCTCCTTTTATAAGACAATCTACTCTTTATTTGACGCTTTCCTCTGCAATATCTTAAGGCAAAATGCAGCACTTCCCGAAACAACTATAAAGCTGATTTCTGCTAGTCCCCAGGACAAAAGGTGTTTTTCACAGTCATAACTTCACATTGTATATGTACCTTTCGCCACTGCTTAGCATTGACGGCATTATACACGTATGCGAAATAAAAGAATATACCCCTGGGCAGGGACGCCCAAGGGCATTTTGCAGGTTCTGATAAGGCTTTGGTCGCTGGTTCAACTCCAGCCGCTGCCATTTTTGCTTT
>JAEOSO010000072.1 GCA_016840315.1 Candidatus Borrarchaeota archaeon
ATAAAGGCGTTCACTATCGGCGAACAATTAAACGCGAATACAATCGTCGTACACATTGAGAAAGGAAGCCAAGAACGAGAATACAGAGGAATATATGCATTGATCAATAAGCTATTTCTAGAAAATGAATGGGCAGATTTTAAATATGTAAATCGAGAACAAGACACAGGAGAAGAAGGATTAAGAAAAGCGAAAAGGTCATATCGTCCAGAATTTGGTGAACAAATTTACACTCACTAATTAGTTTAAATCTTTCCTATCACAACCAGACAAGAAAAATTGGGAGGCTACGCCTCTTGGAAGTTACCTAAGGCGTAGCTAACTACCTCACTCAGAGCCGGATGGATGTGCATAGCTTGGTATAGAGGTAGAATCGTTCCATCGCCACAGTTCATAATGTTTGTAATCTCTTGTATGAGTATCGATGCATGAGCTCCAACGATATGTGCTCCAAGAATCTTTTGTTTCTCTTTTTCGACTATTAATTTCACAAATCCAGCAGGCTCATGCATCGCCTCGCCTTTTGCAGTGTCTTTGTAATGTTGTTTTGCGATCAGGAGTTTTCCCGCTCCAAACTGTTCTTTTGCTTGCTGTTGTGTTAGTCCTACCGCGGCGATTTCAGGATTACTAAAAACCGCCCACGGTACAGCATGATAGTCGGCTGCCACTTTAGTAGCGTGATCTCCATGACCATGTCTATGAGCTTCTTCTGGGTGAAGTGTGCCATGCGCATTATACCATGCTACACGCGCTTCATAGTTTGCAACGTGTTTAAACATGTAATATCTAGGTCCGATCGCGTCCCCAAATGCCCAAATTCTTTCTTTGTTAGTCTCAAAATATTCGTTTACCTTTATCCATCCCTTAGCATCCATTTCTACTCCGGTCTTTTCTGGTTTTAGGAGATCCGAATTAGACCTTCTACCTGCAGCAATTAAAATAGCGTCAGCAGAAAGCCTTGATTCCTTTCCAGTGTCTTTTTCTTCTGCTATGACCTCTTTCAGGCCACCTTGATCACTAACCGATTTGACTTCATAGCCAGTAAAAACATCCATTTTTTTGCCCATTTCACTCTTTAAAAGTCCTGATATTTCGGGTTCCTGTTCTTTTACTAACCTTGTGGCTCTTTGAACTATAGTAACTTTACTACCCATGCTTGAAAGGAAATGCGCATATTCACAAGCAATATAGCCGCCACCAACTATGATTGTGCTCTTAGGCAATTCCTCAAGTTCGAGGATAGTAATGCTCGTTAGGTAATCCACATTATCCAATCCTTCGATAGGGGGAATATAAGGACGCGCACCTGAAACTAAAAACACTGCATCTGCCTTTATTTTAGTACCATTGACTTTCAATGTATAATCGCCTACAAACTCACCAATTCCCTTATACCATTTTAGATTTGGTATTTGTTTTACGTAATGATCTCGCTTTTGATCTTCTGCAACTATGCCTCGCATCCTGTCCATAATGCCCTTAAAGTCAATTGACTCGATTTTTGCTTTTATGCCGAATTTCTTAGCGTTTCGAACCATTTCAGCGACATCCGCAGGATATAATAAAATTTTACTCGGGATGCAGCCGCGATTCGCGCACGTGCCTCCCAATGGACCCCTTTCGATTAAAGCCACTTTCATTCCATGAGATAGCGCATAATCAACAATGATCTCTCCAGAACCTGCGCCTATGACCATAACATCGAATTTTTCCATTAAACTCACCTCGTCATATTCCTAAAGTATGGCATTAGAGCTATAAGAACTTTAGGAAAGAGAGTAACTAACTGGTGTAAAATAAACTTTCAGATTAGGGCAACTACTATTTCGTTTAAGGTATATAAAATTGTAAGAATTAGTTTGAAGTTCCTCAGAATAATATGGAGTTTCTCTATTAACGAAAAACGAGATTAGCCCATCAGTTTGAAGATATAATCCGTGAGTAATTCAAAGGGCTTGCCAACAATTGGATACGCAGAGCCAGAATACCTCCTTACGTACTGCTGGACGTGCGCCTTCATAATTCCAAATTTCAGTTTATACATAGGAAATTCTGACTTGTATAGTAAAGCATGTTTGATGGGATCACGCGTCGGCTTCTTCCAATCATCTACTGCCAACTTATCCTTGAGTTTCTCGTACAGTCCAGTCCCAGGTATGGGATAGGGTACAGTGAATGATAGATAATCGAGAGGTAACGATGATGCGAATCGAATGGTATCCAGCATGGTTTTATTAGATTCACCAGGATATCCTAGAATGAAAAAAGCGCCCGTCTTAATACCAGCAGATTTGACTACTTTAATAGCCCTTCTAGCTTGCTCAATGGTTAGCCGCTTGTTCATTACCTTTAAAATACTATTATTTCCAGATTCCAAACCAAAGAAGACGCGATAGCAGCCAGCGTTCTTCATCTTCAAAGCAATTTCTTTATTCATTATATCTGCTCTGCAGAGGCATTCCCAAGGCATATCCATGTCTCTTTTTATGATTTCATCGCAGAACGAAATGCCTAACTTTTTGCTGATTGGAAATATGTCATCTGCGAGCCAGAGCCTATCATAAGCATAAAGGAGGATGGTCTCAATCTCATCTACTATGTTGGTGGGTGATCTACTTCTGAAAGATGTCCCAAAAACAGGTCGACTGCAAAAATCACAGTTAAAAGGGCAACCTCTGGAGGTTATCATCGATGTTATTGTATAACCGTGATGTTTTCGAAAATAATCTTTGTATGCATCATGATCGAATAGTTCTCTCGCTGGGATAGGATATGTGTTAATATCTTTTCTAGGAGTTCGAGAAGATGTCTTGATTATATCCCCATTTTTTTCGTCTTTATAGCAAATTCCATCAACTTTTAAAGGGCTTTCCCCTTTATCAAGTGACTTGAGAATATCAAGGACTGCCTCCTCGCCCTCACCTATGACTACCAAATCAAACTCCTCGAAATCATCCAAAAAAGTATCTGGCGATGCCGTTGGAAGTGGACCTCCTGCAATTATCAGATCAGGTAATCCCTTCAATTGCTTTGCAATCCTGAGAGATGACGCCTTCATAGTCAGCATTGAATAAATTCCTATAACTCTTGGTTTCAAATTTTTTGCTTTTGCAACTGCTTCTTCTTCTCTCATAAAAGTACAATCGATTATGGCTACAGAATACCCGAAATTTCTAACGTAAGATGCTATATAGCCTATGCCGAGGGGTGGGAACTTAAAAATTGCGAAATCATCATTAAAATAGGGATATATAAGTAGTAAATCAACCACTCAGTTCACCTAATCTGCTGTTTATTACAGACTTATCTTTTGCGTGTCATAGGCAACATGAATGTGCTCATAAGACTCCAAATACTTTTCTAATTCGTCATGCGGTCTGCATCGATGTGACATATGCATCAAGTATGTTTCTTTTGCATTTGATATCTGGGCGAATCGAATAGCCTCAGAGAGAGCCATATGAACTTCTTTGAAGCGTTCTGTATCTGCATCAGTAAACATATCGGTTATAAGAACATCAGGCGAAGCATCTTGGATTAACTTAAGGCTTTCTTCAGGGATATCAAATCCCGTGTCCCCAGTTATCGCAATTTTTTTCCTTGTCTCGTCTTCTATTAGAAAACCTAGAGGTTTCGTTAATGCAGATTTATGTAACACGAAAAACGGAGTTACTTTCAGATTCCGATAATTAACTTGAATATAAGGTTCCAAAGGGATTTGATTTACATTAACTTTAAATCTGAAATTCTTAATGAAGTTTAAAGTTTCTTCAGTACTAATGACATCTATAACGCCTCTATTGCGATAAAAATCGCCGAAACCAACCATATGGTCGTAATGCATATGTGTCCAGAATATCGCATCAATATCTTCAATTCCAGCACGTAGTAACTGAAAGCGTAAGTCAGGCCCTGTGTCAAGAAGGATATTTGTAGTGTCTGAACGATCAGAATTCAGATAATGAACGAGTAAAATTCCAAATCGCAGTCTTGAAAACGGTATTTCTTTTTTTCTCGCCAACTCGCATGTTTCGCATCGACAAGCCAACTTTGGCGTTCCGACACTATCTCCTGACCCAAGAATAATTATATCAATTGGCACCTAATCGCGTCCTAAAATTTCCTTGAATTGATCCAGTATGATCGCATATTTTTCTACGTTTTTAACATTAGGATTTAAAACATTATTTTTGTTTTTTATCGGGGCAAATTCAACCCTAATTTTCCGCTAAAGTAGGATATTTAACACGAGTAGATTTTTTAGATTTTTATACTGTGAAATCATGTCGGGGGTTGAACTTTTTGGAGGTAATTAAAAAAATGAAGATTAGTCTTATCCAAGTACCATATGACTTAGGGGAGGAACAAGTCGGAATGGGAAAAGGTCCAATCCGTTATATTCAAGCAGGTGCAGATCGAAAACTGTTAGATCGAGGTTTTGAAGTTAAGGTTGAGACTGTTAAACGAGACATTCCTACCGAAAATGATATGCTTAAGAAAATAGCCAATATCAATGCAAATCTTGCAAAGAGTGTTAAGAATGCTATAGATGAAAATTATTTTCCCTTGGTGCTAGGAGGGAACTGTAATAATATTTTAGGCATCCTTGGTGGCGTTGCCTCATCAAAAATTGGAATCATTTATTTTGACGCTCATGGTGATTACAATACACCAAAAATTTCGATAAGCGGTTTTTTCGATGGAATGCCTTTAGCTATTGCAACTGGTCAGTGCTATCCAGACCTCTTGACACAAATTGGAAATATAGGTCCCATCCCAGAGGCATATACAATGCACGTTGGTGCTCGTGATCTTGATCCTAAAGAAAGAGAACTTCTTGAGAATTCAGAGGTTCAACTTCTTGAGAATTCTGAATTAAAAAAAGATACGCAAATGAGCGCTTTGAGCTCTGCTCTTACTAAACTTCAATCTGAAGTCAATGAGGTCTATCTCCACATCGATATCGACGTGATTGACCCACAAGAAGCACCTGGAGTCAATTATAGGACTCCAAACGGACTTTCTTTAGACGAAATGGAGAAAGCAACATTAATGATTGCCGAAAAATTCAGGATAAAGGCAGCAGCTCTTACCGCTTATAACCCAGATAATGAGGAAGATGATAAGACACTTCAAACTGGTCTTCATCTGTTGACCACAATAGCAACGGCAGTTGCAAATTCAACTAAAGCAAAGTGATTGTTCTTATGGAATCAAAAATCGGACACTGTCATCTCCTTCATTAAGTTAAGTGAAGATATCAAAGTTCTAAAATAACGCGTAGAAAAAAATATTTTGAAAGAATCATAATGAATTAACTATATTGTGATGTATATCTGGGGGGTAAAATTATTTCAACTCTATATCGCTACTTGAGGCAGACTTTTGGCAAAATTGTAAAAAAGGATATTTTCAAGGCACTAGTTTACCTCACGATTGCGATTATAACTGCAACGATAGGGTTTTCTCGCTTAGAAAACCGATCGCTGGCAGAATCATTTTATTGGGCCATCGTTACTCTCACTACGGTGGGATATGGTGACATCACACCGGTAACTTTTGCCGGAAGAATTTTTTCACTCATAATTATGTTTCTAGGCATCGGAACATTAGCTATCTTTGCAGGAATGTTCGCCACCTATCTGATAGATTTAAAGGCTACAAATTATAAAAGGAGGCTCAGAAAGATGAAAAATATCGTGTTACTTTGTGGATATAATGAAAAAATAAAGAATTTTTTAAAGGAAATCGACGCCGAGTCGAAAGATATCGTTTGTATAGCCCCTTTACCTAAACGTCCAGATGATCTTGACGAGAGTATCATATTTATTTCTGGACATCCTTATGAAGATCAAACTTTGATTAAAGCTAAGATCTTTGACACTACAGAAGCTATAGTTTCATTAGATTCCGACCAAGACGTCATCTTAACCGCGCTTTCAATACAGGCCTTAAACAAAAAGACAGTAACAATTTGCAATGTTCTTAAAGAGGAAAATACTAAACATTTGTACCGAATCGGAGTGGATAAGGTAGTCTGCGATGAAACCATGGGAGGTCAGATGTTTGCTTCGCTATATCGAGATGAAGCTAGCTTTGAGATATTAAAAAGAGCTTAATTTGGACAAAATACAAAGCAGACGACTTCATTTCTAATTTTATTCAATTTTATAACTAGAGTTATAAAATCTTATAAAATCATACAAAATCTTATTTCTGCGATAGTTTTGCATGCCAAATTAGTTCATTAAAACCTTGCGTGAGCTCAAATGGTCAAGTACGATGTAATCATAATTGGGGCAGGGAGTGTTGGAACGCCAACCGCTATGGCACTTGGAGAGACCGGTGAGTTTAACGTAGCAGTAATTGAAAAAAATGCAGAAGTGGGACAAGGACAAAATAATCGAGCGCTTGGAGGTGTAAGAGCCACCCACTCAAATTTTTCGAAGATTATCACTTGCCTCAAATCTATCGAAATCTTTTCCAATTGGGAAAAAAAACATGGAGAAAATATTGGATGGGTTAAAGGGGGTTACTCCTTTCCAGCATATAATAAAAAACACGAGGAACTCCTTAAATACAATGTTGACATGCAAAAATCTCTTGATTTAAATACGGAATGGATGGCTGCAGAAAAAATAAGCGAAATAATAACGGGGATTGTAAAAACAGGACTACGAGGGGGATCGTATTCACCCGATGATGGTAGGGCTTCGCCTCCTTTAGCAATAAAAGCGTTTTATCAATACACATTGTCTTTGGGAGTAGAATTTAAATTTAAAGAAATTGTAAGAAACATTTCATTTGAAAAAAGTACAATCAAACGTGTTGTAACAAATAAAAATGAATATGAAGCAACATGGGTAATAAACGCAGCAGGTATATCCGCACCTAAGATAGGTACTCTTGTTGAGTTAGATTTACCAGTCTATCCTGAACTTCATAAGGCTGGAATCACGGAATCAGTAAAACAATTCACCAAACCGCTAGTCGTTGATATACGTGCCGTTCCTGATTGCAACAATTTTTACTTCTTCCAAAACCAGGAAGGTAAAATAGAATTCACTATTAGCCCGACTAGCAGCATACCCGGATATGAGGATGTTGAACCTATTTTTGCTGAAAGGATGGATATGTTAATACCTAATCTAAAGAACCTCAAGATACTTCAAAAACGAGCAGGTGCTTATCCTATGACGCCTGATGGGATTCCGATCATCGGAACTACCGACTCAATAAAAGGTTATGTTAATGCCATTGGAATGTGTGGACAAGGCTTCATGTTAGGACCAGGAGTAGGGCAACTTATCTCTCAAATCATCACAAATAAACTAACAGAAACTGATAAAGAAGTACTGCAAGATTTTTCGCTAAATAGGGGTTTTAGTCATCCAGAAACCTTAAAATAATGTGCTTGAATTATCTGAACTAAGTAATGAAAATTCTTATTGACTTTTACTGTCTGTTTTGATTTATTACACCTGCAATGAGCCTTCAGGAAATTTCAGAGAATCAAAAGAAAATTATTTATAATACAAATTAGGGGTGAATCATAGTAATAAATTGTTTGAGATAATAAATATTACAGTTTAAATTCCAATTAAGTAAATAATGAAAGGAAATGCAATAAAGAATATTCCCGAGTCTGCAAAGAACCAATGGATCTTGTTTGCCATACCAGAATGTTTTTTCACAACTAACAAGTTTCAGAAACTGTGAAAGTGACGGCAAGACAATTAGGGCACTCTTTCCATCGATTGCCTCTGAATATTCAATTCAGTGGTTGCTTGAGAGGAGATCTCCACAGAGCGTTCGGGTAAATCTACTTTGAAAAAGCAAAGGATGCGAAGATAATGTGTGCTTCAACAACTACAAAGGAATATAGGGTGAAGATAGTTGTTGCTGGAGACGGGGGAGTTGGGAAAACAAGTTTACTAAATAGATACGTTTCTGATGCTTTTTTAACTGCAATGAAAATGACGATCGGTACTGATTTCTTTACAAAAGTCATACAAAGAGAGGGTATTATAGTTAAACTTCAACTCTGGGATTTTGGTGGTGAACCTAGGTTTAGGTTCCTTCTCCCTGGTTATTGTAAGGGTGCCCGTGGTGTTTTGCTGGCCTTTGACCTAAATGATTTTACAACGTTACTAAATTTAGATGAATGGCTACAAATTATTAAGGAAAATACAACAGATCCTGTGATCATTCTCATTGGAACAAAAGTAGATGTCGCAGGGGGAGTTATGGAGGAGCACTTCATCCAGGATTTCTGTGAAAAGCATAACATAGAAGTATTCTTTCCTACAAGTTCAAAAACAGGAGAAAATGTAGAATCTGTCTTCCAAGAGATGGTCACACGCATTCTCGCACCTGTAGTCCCTATACTCCCCCCAGAGATACCCGAACCCACCCCTGTTACTCCTGAAATACCCGAACCCACCCCTGTTACTCCTGAAATACCTGAACCCACCCCTGTTACTCCTGAAATACCTGAACCCACTCCTATTCCTCCTGAAATATCCGAACCCACTCCTATTCCTCCTGAAAT
>JAEOSO010000073.1 GCA_016840315.1 Candidatus Borrarchaeota archaeon
CCCTCTTGTTGTGAGCGCATGTGGAAACTCTTCAGTTAATGTATCAATGAGGTCGTCGAGTAACTTTTCTTTGATTTCTTCTTCTGGTTTTTTGCCCTTTTTTTCCGTCTTAGATTCTTTTTTCTTTAACTCGTCCTTTAGTTTCTCTTTGTCTTTTTCAAGTTGTGTAATGCGTTTTTTTAAGTCATCGCTTTCGGTGCTGATTGTGGTTGATGCTTCTTTAGATTCTCTTGCCCATACAACAGCTATACGGCTTACTTTTTTAGATACAAAATTATCAGGATTGTCTTTAATCAATTTTGTAAGTATTTTTTTAAGTTCTGGACGTGATTTCGTTTTTGTCAGATTTAACAGTTCGGTATGTGAGAACGGTTCACCAGGATGCTCTTGTAATATTTTGATAAGCTGTTCTTCCACATTTTCACCTTCTAATCTTGTTTTTACTATTGAAATAATAATTCTTGCTCTACTTTAGAATCTAGTTGTTTTATTTTTTTCTTAGGATTAACAGAATCGTAATAAATAATTTTACCAGCAAATATCTAAAGAACGTCTTATTCTGGTAGGATAAATATAGTATTGGTATATTATATATTGTGTTAGGTGAAAACCTGATGAGTTCAAGATTGCTTATTGAGTCTGAACGTTGTGTTAAAGAACAACCTGAAGATGTGGAACGAACTCTTTTAGAAAATTGGTCATTACTTGAAGAAATAAGTGAAGAACTTGTAAAGAATTACGCGATCTCAAACGTCATTCTCACAGGACTTGGGGACTCATATTTTGTAGCTTTAGCTGCGCGGTATGCGTTTGAGCAATTTACTGACTATGTTTCTTTATGTGAAGAAGGATTTGAGTTCACTCACTATCTAGGCAAAATAGCAAAGAACAGCATAGTAATCATTATGTCTGCTTCTGGAAGAACAACTACCACATTATCCGCCGCTCGAAGGGCAAAATACAAAAATGCAACTGTAATTAGTGTGACCAATTCGCAAAATAATCTATTGACCAAACTTTCTGACTTCAATTTAATAACTAAGGCTATAAATCCTACAGGAATTACTACAAAGACTTCTACAACCGCCCTGGCGCTACTTTATGGATTAACCCTGTCTTTGGGTAGATTTTCTGGATATTTGAACAACCATCGTTTTGAAACATTAAAGAACGAATTGTTTTCAGTCACAGAATTAATGCACCAAGTTCTTCAAGATCAAGAAACTGAAAGAATGATACTTCAAGTTACAAAGCAGATTGCACGATCTCCTACTATTTCTTTTGTTGGAGGCGGACCAGGGTTTGTAACTTCGCTCTTTGTGATGTCAAAAATGAAGGAACTGCTTTGGCGATCTGCTATTGAAGTTCACCAAATTGAAGAGTTCTGTCATTATCCTATGCTGGCCATAGAGGCTAATATGCCTGTTGGCCTTTGTATTCAACCAGGTGCAAGTCGAGAACGTGCGTTAGGTCTGCTGGCAGCATTAAACAAACTAGGGGCATACACATTTGGAGTTTGTAAGAAGGATGATGAAGAAATAAAATTGAATTGTCCTAATGTTATTGAAGTCCCAGGAATTACAGAAACCTTTTCTCCCCTGCTTTATAGACTCCCATATCAATTGCTTGTACTTAAAATGGCAAACGAGATGAAAATAACATCCGATGGTTTTAGATATGGCGAAATTTTGACAGATCTTATCGGCTATGAATAGCAAGAACTAAAAAAAGGTGTTGTGTAGCGTTTTCTTCTTCATTTAAGCTCAGATACCCAAGAGATGAAATTCCTCAATCCAGCATCTAATTCTACTTTTGGGGACCAATTTATAATCGTTTTAGCCTTTGTAATATCGGGACATCGCCTTTTTGGGTCACCTTCTGGTAATTTGCTGAATACAAACTCTGAGTCAGAGGTTGTTTGTTCCTTGACTATTTTGGCTAGCTGGAGGACTGTCATTTCCTTATCATTTCCAATGTTGAAAATTTCCCCAGAAGCACTATCTAAGATTGCAGCACGGAGAATACCTTCAACAGTATCTGTGACATAACTAAAACTTCTCGTCTGAGCGCCGTCGCCGAAAACAGTAATCGGGTCGCCTATTAAGGCTTGGTTAACAAATCGAGGAACAACACGCCCATATACTCCATCCGCACGTATTTTTGGACCGTATGTATTGAAAATACGTACGATTCGCGTATTAATTCCATATTGACGTTGATACGCTGCCATAAAAGCCTCACCAGAACGTTTTCCTTCTTCATAACAACTTCTTATCCCGGTGCTAATGACACTTCCCGCATATGTTTCTTTCGTCGGCACAAACTGCGGGTCAGGATCTCCATACGTCTCCGAAGTCGAAGTAAACAGAATTTTTGCGTTAGACCGCTTAGCTAACTCAAGGGCGTTCATTGTCCCTATCGTATTTGTGCTTAAGATGGCAATAGGGTATTTCTCAAATTCCATAGGTGCAGCGCGACTAGCAAGGTGAAGAATTACGTCAAATTGATCCTCAATTTCTAAAACCGAGGCATCTACAATATCCTGTCTAATAAATGTGAATTGGTCTTCTTTCTGGTCAATTAAAGCTTGAATATTTTCAAGTCTTCCACTTGAGAGATTATCAACACAAACTACTGTTGCACCCATTTCAATTAGAACATCACAAATATAACTGCCAAGAAAGCCTGCGCCCCCTGTTATAAGAACACGAAGTCCTTTATAATCAATAGCTGAATTTTTTAGCGAGTCAATTATTGTTTTCACGTCTTTCTCTATCTGCACATTGTTCACCTATAGTTAATTATGATTAGATTGAAACTCCTGTTGATTAAATATAGCGATATCAATATCTGTAAAACTGAGTTTTATGAATTTTGCTGTTTCATAATCTCACCAAATAAACAACAGCATTATTACAACGCGATCATCATTTTTTTTCTTTTTCATTATTTTTAAAGTTTCAAGTTATTAATCTGTCTTCCAAAGTTTCTCAAGTTCTTCAATTGCTTTCGCAGCTTGTGTTGTAGCCTTTGAAATTGCTGTTGAAATGAATTCTACTGCCTCTTCCGCTTTGTCTACTACAAACGCCCTTTCAGCGCTACTAATTAATTCTTTGATAGCCATGATGTAGTCTGTCTTATTCACGTTTGATAAGAGTGTGATTTCACTTATTAACGCCTCTAAAAACCAGTTTATTACCTCTTTACCATCAATATTTTTAATTGGAAGACTTTTATACCTTAATAGAACATTGCTTGCAATAATAAGTAGAGATTTGATCCTATCACCGATACTATAGTCAATTATGTTCTCTTTGATTCTGACCATGATTTTTCAACTCATAATTCAATGTTTTTGTAGATGAGATAATTACAATTATGTTTATAATTCCCTGTTTGTACAAAAAACCACTAATTCAAGTTGATGGTGAGAGACTGCAATGTACTGCATAAGGGAAGTCTTTTTAGTGTACATCGCGAATTAGATTCTCCAAGTTCTCGTTTTTAAGTTTTAGTATCCGATCGTCTGCTTACTTCTTCATTCAACAGCCAAGAAAGTTCATTCAACCTGAAAATAGGTTTTTCCAAAGTGTTTCAGGTAGAATAGACCAGACCATCATAGCTGGTTCAAAAACCATAGAAAATGCTTCAATAAAACCACGATTAAGAATCATGGCTGAGGTTCATCCCGAAGGAAATCCTCACAACGATACTCATTATCCCACCGTTTTGGCTGGCAGTTTTAATCGCATTCTACAGAAACAACCTTATGTCACCGAGGTTGAAGAAAAAATCAAGGACGAAATTCCAGAAGTTCGCGCTTTCTCAATCAATCAATCAATCAATCAATCAATCAATCATAAGAGGAATGGTGAGCATATCGTATTCCAATTCAAGCCAAGCGGCGAATACCAGCAAACTATGACAGAATTTTAAATGTGACTAAAAAATGCAACTATATCAAACTAAAATCGTTCAATAGCCTCCCTAAGGAAATAAGTCATTTGATTAGAAATGAAAAAATGATAGTTAGTATTTTTCACTTTTTATTCTTCTGGTAAGAGATAACCCGCTAGACAAATGATTCCTCCTGCGATAGCGACAGATAATGCCAGATATTCAACTCCTGTAAACAAATCTTCAGCAAGAAAAACTGAGTCCGCCCAAATTATGCCCACAGCAACGAATATTACAAGCGCTCCAAGTAAAAGCCATGTTTTTCTCATTTTTATCACCACCTATGAGTTTTTAGTAAAAAAAACAAAAAAGAAGAGTTTGTTAGAATTTGGCACAGTATTCGTATAATTATCCTTAATATTTGTGTTTTGCGGTTAAAGAAAATCTTTGCTCCAGATAGATTTGTGAGATTAAGCCATAAACTACACATCCTGTAACTTTTCACCGCACCTTCTGCAAATTCTACCTGAAAATAGGTTTTTCCAAAGTGTTTCAGGTAGAATTGAAACCCGACAATACTCGCTTTACGCACTCTATTCGTATGTGTATAAATCTCAGCTACTTAATAAAATCAATGAGGCGCTTAATTATGGCTTTTCCTCGCTTAAAAATCACCTATTGCTCATGGTAAATCTATATATCAACGAGTTAGCACCGATTTAGGATAAATTGATAGAGATGGTGAAAAATGTTTCAGCTTACAAATACTCCTTTTTATAATTATGGTCAAATGCATGAACTTCAAGACGGATTGTTCCTCGCATTACGCGGAGAGCACGTTCTTGTACATGAGACAAAACCCGAGAGGTCCCACGCCTATAATGACGGGGATGGATGACAAGTACAATAACGAAAAAGGTGAATTAGGTATCTTTATAATTGTAGGTAACTATACGAGTTACAAGGCGGAGTGTTCTTCGCATCACGCGGAAAACACGTTCTTGTGCATGAGACAAAACCTGAGAGGTCCCACGCCTTCTACGACGGAGATGAATGACAGGTATAAGGACGAGAAAGGTGATATAAAAATGAAAGCTGCAGGTGAGATAATCAAAGATGTTAAGAAACGCTACGATGAGGATAAAGACGATTGGAGCATACTTGGTGGCAAGGACTCGAAGGGCCATTATGATACGTTTATAGCACAACCTCCCCGCCTTTGGCAGATAAAATCCGAACCTATCAATCCATTTCAAGCCATTGGTCTAGGTATTGGCCCTACACGTACTATTGATGAGGAGATTCTGCGTGCTATAATGGAATTAGGCAAACCTATCAATTTTCAAGCATTATTTCCACAGCCTAAGGATAACAGTGCTATTTTCGTGAGAGGTGTGGAAAGGTTTTCAACAACAGCGACAAATCGCTTAAAAAAAGAATATGATAATACACAAAACAAAGTGGACTCTAAATTAACTAAGGAACTTGAAGAACTGGTTAATAAGAAATATCCTTCCCGTAAAACAATGTATCTTTGAGATACACAAATTTTAACTTAATCGGCGGGAAGTCCCCTTCCGACAGCTGGGGTAGTTCACGGTTATATACTTACTATAATTTCAGTTCATTATCAAAAGCAACAAAAACATCCTTTTGAAGTTCGATTAAATCTATGCTTTCAAGAAGTCTTTTTGCCGAACTTTTGAACTCTTTAACTTTTTCATCCAATTCAGGTGTTTCTGGCTGATTTGCAAGTTCCAGTAGCGTAGTGATGCCCATTTTTTGAAAACGATTATTATATCTTCCTGCCTCAATGAGTCTGAAATCAACTAGTTGTTCTAAAGGTAACGCAACAGGTATTTTAATATCCAGAAGCTTGCTAGCAGCAACATATGCATGTTTATCCAAGTTATGCCAATCATCAATTAAAATAGCATAATCTCCATTAATTTTTACTGATGACCATTTATTGCGTGCCTGCGGTATTATTTTTATTTTAAAATGTGTACAATCACATGCATAACGCAAATATAATGTTCCTTTATACTCTTCCTTTGAGACGTACACGATGTACCCTAAACTGGTTTTGCTCTCTATATATGCCCTGAATATTTCGCCTCTGTGGAATATCTTCCGATTAGCGCTTATAATCTTTCGATTTGCGCTATCCTTCCATCTTTTGTAATCAATATAAATTTTAGAGAAAGGTATCATCACCCAATTTTTTCTGGGAATGTTAACTTCCACAAGATCCACGCCTAGTATTTTGTTCTACTAAGTCCATTCGATCATTGAAGGCGCTATCTAATAATTACTCAAAAATCTACAACATATCAATACTATAGCTCATAGTCATGACTTATAAAGCATTTATATATATACCATCCACTCACTTCAACTTATTTACGCTGAAGATTTTTTCTTTGAAAGTCATGGGTGGGGATTTTATTACGAAACCAATAATCGTAGTTCAGAACGTTGTGGCATCAGGGGCATTCGATCAAAAGATAGACTTATTGCATATAGCCGCTTCCTTAGACCGTGCTGAATACAATCCTGAATCGTTTCCAGGCTTAGTTTTACGAGTATCTGACCCAAAGGCTGTTTTTCTGCTATTTAGCACTGGTAAGCTTGTCTGTACCGGCGGCAAGAGCAAAGAAGACGTTTATGCAGCTATCGTAACGCTTGTCAAACAGTTAAGGAGTATAGACATCAATGTGAATAATGAACCGACAGTAAAAATCCAGAATATGGTTGCATCTGTCACGTTAGATTTCACCATTAATCTTGAAACAATCGCGCTTACTTTAGATAATAGTCTGTACGAACCGGAGCAATTCCCTGGACTCATTTACAGAATGGCCAAACCAAAAGTAGTTATTCTCATTTTCGGATCAGGAAAATTGGTCTGTACAGGAGCTAAAAGTGAGAAAGATGTGCACGTAGCAGTGGATATTCTTGTAAAAGAGCTGAAAGAAATAGGCGCAACAGAACCCCCTAAATAGGATCTTTAAAACATTAGTTTCTTTTTTTTATTTGGTCATGCCCAGTTTTTTTCCGCATGATGGACAAAATTCAGAATCTAAAGGGATTTGCACACCACAAAATGGGCAGAACACAGAATCTTCTGGTTCTTCTAAAGTGCTCCTTATTGGTATTTGCGTTTCCCTGCTTTCTATCAGTTCATTTATCTGAAAATCTACAAAAAGCAACTCTTCTTTGTACTGCTCGTACAATTTTGAAAATTCTTCAGCGCCGATATTTCCTTGATCAAATTTCGCTTCCACTTTTTTCAAAATTTCTTCAATAAGTTGTTTTCTTTTAATTAGACTATCAATAGACTCAATTTCTTCTTCTTGTTTTTTTTCTATAAGGTCTACTGAAGTTGTGTCTCGTACAAAACAAAATTCTGCAGGCTGTAATCGAGATACTGCTAATGGAATTCTAGTTTTTTCAAGCTGTATAACAATTATGTCTCCTGGCGACACTGGAATACCCATTAATTTTCGCTTCAAAATCTGTTTGAAATCGTCCGCCCGTAGTGGAAGTGTTTTTAAAAGAAGAGATATGCGTTGTGCAGGAATTGGTTTAACCATTTTAACTGAAACGTAGTCTCCTATAAACACTCCACAATTCTTTCGAACAAATTTGTCCATCCGAATTACATCTTTTACTGCGTCTGTCGAAAACAAAGGTCGTGCAATCGCAGCAGAAACTTTTCGTCCGTGTAGCCCCACGATCCCTCCTGATGTTTTAATCCCTAAGTATGTCATAATATCGTTGTTTATCCGAACCTTAAACTTTCCTAAGTCTTGTGAATAAGCCTCTTTGACTTTAAGTTCTACCGATCTTCCATTTTTTATATTTACCATATTGTTCTACGCTCTTTTCATTTAACTTTATCAGCGTGAAGTCTCCTTCCGAGAGGGAGGGGATGAAAGCCGATGGCTTTTTATAGTTTTTTGGAACCTTTATACATGGTACGGCGAGTGTACCCGTAATGCCCGACTGGGTGGAGGCATATCCTCCTGTAAGCGACCAGTCAGCAAGTGACAGGGCTAAACGTGAGGAAGCCCGTGCATGAGGTCTTATCCAGCTTGGCAAGATATTCCCCTTATTGTTTGCAGTTTGCTAACCTGTCGGGCAGGCAGGTAAAAGATCAATAGCATTCTGCAGGCAGATAAAGAAGGGGCAGGATAAGGGTGAGCAGCGTGTGCAACCTGGCAAGCTTCCGTAAGCCCATTCATGTAGTGACAGTGGCGAAGCGTCGCCTCCCGTGAGGAAGCGAGAACTACAGTGGAAAGCTGGAAGCCCTATCCGAAAGGGTGGGGAGGATGTCACTTCATATCTCTTGAGTCAATGAATGGAACAATGAAATTTAAACGAGGCATTTTGAATAGTATATCATTTCGGTCTGCCACGAGCTTAAGCTTTATTACTGTGCTAATGTTTTTTTTATTTTAACATATAAAGAAAAAGGAACCGTAGTTTATAATGGTTTCAATTTCATGAGGATATGCACTCCTCAGAGATGAAAATACATCAGCCAAATTAATAATACAAGAGGAGATTTGTGATGGATGACGTAGATGTT
>JAEOSO010000074.1 GCA_016840315.1 Candidatus Borrarchaeota archaeon
ATGAAATGATTTCTTTAATTCACAATGAGAAATGATATTGAAAGCACATGAAAATGATCCATTTTAAAAATGAGATAATTGGCTTATACTTGAACTAACTAAAGACTATCTTAACCATTCTTCATTAGGTTGATCAAGTCTTCGACTTTTTTGGGATCTAATTTTCCACGTAAACGATCAAAAGACGTGCAAACTACTGAACGTACACCAATAACATCAGGCTGTAATGGAAGAAGCCTTATGATATGTTCTTCCTTCAAGGAACCGGCAAGAGCCGCTAACAGTCCATGTTCATGACAATGTGAAGTGAATTCGGCAAGTTGTTCTATCGACATAAATTCTAGTAATGATTTACCATCTTTCACGCCTGTATCTAACATTGCAATATCGGCTTCCGAGGCTAACGCAATATTTGGAATTGTAGATGGGGGAACAGATTTTATACGATATGCATCTGAATACCCTGCACATACGACTTTTACATCAGAATCATAATCTTTTACTGCTTTTGATACCGCTTTCATGACCTCGATAGCTTGTGTTTCAGTAGACGTACCAAAAAGCCCAACTTTCACATAATCCACACCTGCGGTTGTGCAACCAAGCGCAGCGAGAGCCATTGTTCCAGGCTTATAGGGTGCATCACCAATCGTTGCACTAATTTCCACATTTTTTGCTAATGCATCGACTTCTTCCGAGATACTCTTTATGACCCAAGGAAAATTAGCACCGAGTGACCCCTCTTTAGGGTTCTTGATATCAATTATATCGGTTCCACCTTTTATTGCGTTGATTGCTTCTTCGCTATTAATAACTGAAATGAGCAACTTCATCAGCCGCACCTTCACACAGTTAAAAGGTTTATGCTTTCGATTTTTCATGTATCTTAGAACATATTAAAGAATTGCTATCAGCTGCGCGCGCATAAAAGTTTGTTGATTATGCTGAAAGACCAAATATTTCTCAGTTGCATTTTAGGGCAGTTAATGAGAAAAGAATTGAATGCCACAAAAAATGGCTGGTTTTATCCTGTATATCTCAGTGACTCTGCAGGGGATATTCGACCAGTTTGCCATGCAGGAAGAAAGTAGTGTATTTCCGTGGTGATGAATGGCGGTAGTTTGTCTTCACTTTCATCAGGGGATCTCCCTAATACTTTAATAGTGGTGTGCCTAGCATACTGTGATGACTATCGAGGGGAAGGCAGGCAGAGTTCACTTTTTCGTAACGTCACAAACACAGAAAAATAGCGTCAAAACAAAAAGATTACATTATATGTACATAAGATGGGAGTTTACCCTCTTGCAACTGCTCTGATATTCTATCAATAGTTTTGTAAAAATTTAGAGTATCGTAACCGTATCGATGTGCACGACGAACAATATAATTTATTGCAGGAGTGTTTTCCTTCATTTTATCACCATGAATACACTTATCCAATAGATCTTTTAAATTTCTATTAAATGTAGATTAAACGCCGTTCCTTAAAAACACTAGTAACATCATATGAATTACCCCAATGTTACATATCTATTAAACATAGAGTACACACTTTTTCTTTTGAAAGGGAGGACTAAATTTGTCTTCAGAAGAATTCGAATGGTTCGAAAAAATAAATTGGAGTAAAAATCCATTTCAACTAAGTCCAATAGGAAAACCAGATTTAGTTGTTGGGTTTGATGAGGAGTTCCAGTTACTAGAAAACTACATCCGCTTAGGATATGATGTGATTATAGAAGGACCTTATGGTAGTGGGAAAACTTCCTTGCTTCTTTGCCTAGAAACAATATTTAAAGACAATAGACTTCCAATCTTCTTTTATGCCCCTCCCGAATCGGTTGCGGAATTAATACAAATAATAAGTATGGAACTTAAACTTAACGACGAGGTATCACCACAAGTTTTGTATCATAAACTTAGAAGGTCAGACGACAAAATAATTCTCCTTATAGACGAGGCACATGATCTAAACTTCAATGTTGCAAAGATGTTACGGGGATTGTCTGATCTACTCAATATTAGCATCATTTATAGCGCTTTGAACGGATTTTCTTTCGATAAACTGCCAAAAATTTTGAATACTCTGGCAGATCGAGTACAAGAGATTATTTATCTGGATCTTCTCTCTGAAGAAGAAGTAATATTAGCCATCAAGAAAAGAATAGAAGACGTTGGAGGAAATGAGGTCTCTCCTTTCACTGAGGACGCTATAAAATTTATCGCAAAGGTATCAGAAGGCGCACCTAGGGAAGCAATAAAACTATGTTCTGCAGCAATAGCGCTTGCAATACGCGATTCAATATTCGAGATTGGTGTTGACGTATTAGAGAAAATTACGAGAAGAAGACCATCAGAAATTGTTCGAAAACTACAGAGATTAGGAGCCAGAGAAAAGCAGGTTATTAAACTATTTGTTTCTCATCCTGTAATAACAACAGGACTGGTTAAAGATGAGTTATCGGTCTCGTCCCAGGCATCTTATAACGTGATTGCCCGCCTCATGGAGAAGGAACTGGTAACGTCAAGAGAGGCAGAGGGCAGGGGCAACGAATACCTTCCCGTAGGTTTAGTGAAACGTATCTTAACACAAGAAATCGTGAATGACATCTTAAGACTTAATATATGATATTAAAGCCTTCAGGGAAACATTCTTAAACTTATTTTTCAGGAGAAGCAGGTATAGTGCACAATTTGAATTCCCAAAAAGTATTGGGACGTACTAGCGGAGGAACGCACAATTAAGGCAATAGAGATTCATTCAGTAACAAAACGCTTTAATTCTATAGTCGCATTGAAAGGAGTAGATCTTAATATTGAGAAAGGCACGATAGAAGGGTTGCTCGGTCCGAATGGTTCAGGAAAATCAACACTTATGAAGTCAATTATGGGTCTAGTAAAGCCGGATTCAGGTGACATAAGAGTATTAGGTAAGAGTGTTCTAGAACAGCCCATTCAAACAAAAAAACTCATAGGCTATGTTTCTGAAGCACCAAGGCTCTACGAATTTTTGACTGGTGCTGAATTTCTGGATTTCGTGGCAGATGTGTATCGATTAGATGCTGAAACGAAAGCTATTCGAATAAACGAGTATTTAGACGCATTTGGACTCAGGGAACGGGCTAATGAACTTCTTAGCGGGTATTCAGGGGGCATGAAACAGAAAATAGCGATTATCTCTGCATTGCTGCATAGACCTCAAATTCTTGTACTTGACGAAGCTTTAACGGGCTTAGATCCTATGTCTGCGCGAATTGTGAAAGATTTGCTACATAAACTTGCAAAAGACGGTGTCACAATTCTCTTCTCAACTCATGTTTTAGCAATTGCAGAAGCGATGTGCGATCAAATCACTTTGATGCACTCTGGGAATATAATCGCCAGAGGAAAACTCGACGAACTTCGAGAACAAGCAAAACTTTCCGACTCAAACCTAGAAGATATTTTCTTAAAACTCACGGGCACTGATAATCTCAAAGCGATTGTTGATGCTTTAAGATAGATGGTTAGTGGATATCTAAATGAACCTAAGAGTGATTATTACTATTGGCAGAATATATACTCTTTCCTTTCTCAGAAGAAGGCAAACAAACCAGCAAGCGATAGGGAAACTAATCAAAAGACCTCTAATAATACTTATTTTTGACCTCTTTGCGTTTATTCTTTGTGTTTTTTTAGGTTATATTGTAGATAAAGTTCTACTGGTAGAGGAAGAATTAGCATTCATTGGTGAAACGGTAGATGAAATGCTTATTTTTGTACCTGCACTTCTGATTGCACTACCACTCGCTTATGGCATACTATTCGAATTTTCACAAGCTGCACAAACATTTTCAACTGAAGCAGTCAATATGTTACCAATTCGTGCTGATGAATATGTATTAGGATCAGCGCTTTCTACAATTTTTATTCTATCTCCAATCATTTCTATAGTACTGGGATTCACTTGTGGCTTAGTAGGCATTGGGAGAGGTCTTTATTTCTTGTGGCTTAGTATTTTGGCTCTTTCAATTCTCGCTCTTTCTGGAGGAGCATTTATAGTTGAGATAATTCGAGCTATTACTAACCGCGTATCTTCAGCATTTTACTCACGAGGTGGGAGATCAACACTATACATTCGCTTCGTTCTTTCCGTTATCATATTTCTAGTTGCTATGATACTTTTTAATTTCAATTTTCTGTTCCTTCTACTCGAAGCTTACTCAGTAGAAATAATTTCGGCATGGTACATCCCTTTATTATGGCCATCCATTGCTATCTTGAATCTTATCGCACGAAATTTGCTGTTGGCATGGATATATGGATTATTATTTCTTGTTTTTTGCTTATCTTGCTTTTTTGCAAGTGTAAAACTACGAGGGAAGTATTGGGCGCCTCAACCAGTCTCTATAAAGATATCTAGTAAGTTGTACCAACCAAAAAGAGGGTTATTACAAAGAATTGGCTATGCATCAGCAGAAATTGCAATAATTCGTAAAGATCTACGGGGATTGATCAGAAGAAAAGAGATGATACGTATTGTAGTCGCACCTCTATTTTCAACCGCGATTATGGTCATTACGCTCCTAGTAACACCTCAAACAGAAGAAATGCCTATAGGCCTTTTTAATCTATTCTTCTTGATGGGGCCCATTCTCTTCGCCTGGTTGATTGGTATTACATCTTTTGGTCAAGAAGGAGAGTCAATACCGATCATTTATAGTTTACCGATCGGAGCAAAAGAACTCGTAAAAGCAAAAGTTAGTTCATCACTGTTTATTGCATTAATCAGTTTAATAGCTACACTTGTGTTTATTTATATAATTCTTCCTGCGCCAATCGACTTTACGCTCTTTTTTACGAGCCTTTCCGTTCTTTTAACGATTGAAGCTTCGATTATCGGAGTTGCAGTAGGGGCAAAATATCCTGACTTTGCCACAACGCCCCGTTCCCGTTTCATTACATTTACAGGCACTCTAGTAGGTATGATTCTCTTAGGCATCGGTTTGCTTATAATCTCACTACCCTTTCTGCTCTTTTACACGATCGAATTTGTAGGTATCACATATGTAATTGCTCTTGGAAGTCTTGTACCCCTTGCATTTTTCGTCTGCTACTTTACGTATAAAATAGCGCTTAAAAATACAAACGCGTTATTGAAAAGCGCGCAAATTATGTAATTGAAGAAAAAGTGCCTTTGAGCAATTTAAAGCTAATTATCCTCAATAAAAAAATAAGTACAAACTTATGCAAAAAGAGAGACAAAAAAAGAAGAGTTCGGCATAAACTTTGTTCTTCTACCTCTATCTCAACATATTCTATTTTTGGTTCTTTCCCCTCCATTTGCTTTTAACCCCTCTTTATTTCTATAACTCTGTGACAAAAAACTGCCATAAAACTCCTATAAAAATCTATCTTATGCCGGATTTATATGAATAGTATTTCACGGTTTGTCTTAAGCCATTAAAGGAAAAAGTTCTTCAGTTTTTTACCTGACAACGTGCAAGAAAGCCCTGTCCTTCAGGGCGGGGATGAATCTGCACAAACTTTATAAGGTATTTCTGCCCTTAAATAGGTAGTGGTATGTCCCGAGAGTCGCATGGGAGTTATTTTTATGCCAGTGAAAAAAGGAATCCGGCTGAGACTATATCCGAACACAGAGCAGAGCATACTGCTCAATAAAACGCTCGGTTGCTGTCGATTCCTGTATAACAAGATGCTGGAAGAACATATCACGGTGTATGCTCAATTAAAGGACGATAATGACGCCCTCTACAATCATAAGTACAAAACCGAGAAACAATACAAGTTGGAGTACCCGTTTCTTAAAGAAGTGGACGCTAAAGCTCTGCAAACTGCGAACCGCCAGCTGTTTGCCGCTTACCAGAACTTTTTTGAAGGGCTCAAAACGGGCAGAGAGGTGGGCTTTCCCAGGTTTAAGTCCAAGAAACGCTACCCGCAGACTTATACCACCTATAACATCAACAACAGCATCCGGATTGACCCGCAGCGAAGGAAGATTCGTATTCCGAAGGTCGGCTGGGTTAAGTACAGCGATAATCGCACGATCAGTGATCCGATCAAACACATAACCCTCAGCAAGACAGCGCCTCACAAGTATTTCGTGGCGGTAACAGTGGTGTCTGAGGTGGAAATACCACCTAAGAAGGCGGTGTTACACAGCAAGGATGTTGCGGGTTTTGATATGTCGGCGACCCACTTCCTGATCGGCGAACATACGCAGTACGAGAACCCGCGATTTTATAGAGACGAGGAGAAACGTCTAAAAAAGCGCCACAGGGAATTATCGCGCAAGGAAAAGGGGTCAAAGAACCGCGAGAAGGCACGGCTCAAACTGGGGCAAGTGTATGAGAAAATCAACAAGCGAAAGCGCGATTGGTTACACAAGGTAACCCATGACTTGAGCGAAAGATACGATGCCGTTATCTTGGAAAATCTCAACATCAAGGGCATGCAGCAGTTCAATTCTGGTCTTAGTAAGTCTATCACGCTGGACTTCTCGTGGTATCAGTTTCGGGCATATTTAGGTTATAAAATGGACTGGAAGGGCAAGTATTTCGTGCTGATTGACCGATTTTTCCCGTCCAGCAAACTGTGTTCAGTCTGCAGTCAGATAAACAATGACCTTAAACTGAGCGATAGAGTCTGGACGTGTAAACTTTGCGGCACTACACATCATCGCGATAAAAATGCGGTGGTCAATATCAAAGGCGAAGGTATCAGAATCCTACAAGAAGAAATCGGAATCGTGGTGATCTCAACAACCCACCATGATACGTCTACCGTAGGGACTACGGGAAGTCACGCCTCTGGAGAGAATGTAAGACCCCCTCTACCGATATTAGGGCAGTTCTCGCGGAAAGAGGAATCCACTAGCCTTTAGGCTGTGGTAGTTCAATTCTTCAATTTATTCTTCTTATTTAATGCAAGAAGTGAAATAAACTCATAAACAATATTTGAAGCTAATAGTGATGTGATTTCAGAAGGGTCAAGTGCAGGTAATACTTCAACCAGATCGAAACCAACAAAATTCAATCCTTTTAATCCTCTTACAAGTTCCAATGCGTCTCCACTTGTGAATCCTCCAATTTCAGGAGTTCCTGTCCCTGGTGCATATGCTGGATCAACAAAATCAATATCAAAGCTTACGAAAACCTTTGTTTCTCCTGCACGATTACGAATATGTTGTGTTACTTCTTTTAAACCAGTTTCGCGGATCTCAGACGAAGTTATTACATCAAATCCTAATCTTTTTGGGATTTCCAGATGGTCACCACTATAAATAGATCCTCTAAGTCCCACTTGTATGGAGTTTTCAACAAGGAGTAAATTTTCCTCTACAGCCCTTTTAAAGGGTGTTCCATGATTATAGGGTTTACCAAAGTATTCATCTACAGTGTCACTATGGGAATCAAAATGTATTAACGAAACAGGTCCATGTTTTCCATTGATTGCTCTCAATTCAGGAAGAGTGATAGCATGATCTCCTCCTAGAAGTATCGGAATGATGCCTGATTCTACTATTGGAATTAAACCTTCTTCTATTCGTTTATATCCCTCTTCAATATATCCAGGAACAACTGGTAAATCGCCATAATCAAATCCAGAAATGTATTCAAAGGGACTAATTTCTAAAACTGGATTGTGATGTCTTAATAGTGCTGACACTTTTCTTATTGCAGCTGGTCCTTCTCGTTGTCCTGTTCTAAACGATGCTCCTGCATCAGATGGTACTCCAATAATCGCAAAATCTACTTTTTCTATCGTTTGTGTGTAAGGTAATCTCATAAAAGTCTTAATTCCAGAAAACCTGGGGGACTTAATTGGATCAGCTGGTTTGTATTTATTCATTTACAACACCAAAACTAAATTGATTAATTTACAAATTATCTTATCAGTGAACTACCCCACCCTGACGGATGGGGCTTCCTGCGAGTCCTCCGAACCATATCCATAACTGGGACTGGGTACTTTCGTTTTACCTTTGGCTGTGTGTCGCAGATTATCAAGAAACTCTTGATAGCCCGTCCACTTGGCATTCTGTGATAGGTAACGTTTCATGAGCACCACGCAACTATTTTTGTCTCTGGCAATCACGTTACCACACTCACAATTCATAACTCGCTGCCAGATTGGCATATAATGGAGTTTACCGCACACATAACATTCTCGGGAGGTATTGCGTTCGTCAAATTCTATTAATCTTTTACCTACTCGTTTCGACTTGTAGGTTAGAAATTGCACGAACCGCCCCAGCGTACCCGTGTTCTGTGTGGCGCGGTTTAACCCCGACCTCATAGAATTCGGCACCTTCGTTGACTGTGCCATGGCTTTGACCGCCAGCGCACCCACGATAAGGGTATTCGCCTTGGTGTTGTTCACTAACTTGGTGCTGAGTGTGTGCTGAAAATCCTTGAGTTGAGCATCACGCTTCCACTCGTACTTGC
>JAEOSO010000011.1 GCA_016840315.1 Candidatus Borrarchaeota archaeon
GCGATAGAGAGAATGAGTGAGGTGAAGTATTAATATGAAACATACATTTCATGTAACGACCCGAAGAAGAGATCTTACAGCGCTTGCAGTCTTTTTGCAAGAGATGCTTGCAGTCTTTCAGCAGAATGATGTAAGGCTTGAAAGTATGGAACTTTCAGCACATCCAGACTCTGCTACAGTGACCTTTTCTTTTTCTACAGAAGAAGAAAAGGCGCATTTGCTTAAAAGTGACTTGTCAACTTTTGGTAGGGTCAATGAGCTTACATCAGAAAAGTTGCTAGTGTTACTTAGTTAATTAATTGACAACTTTTATTAGCAATTCTCCCTTCTTTTACTTTCTACACATTTTAAATTTAAAATGAGGTTATCTTAGATAAGCGTGTTATTTAATTTGTTGTTATAATAATTGATTTAACGAAATAATAAAAAGGAAAGAAGGTAGAACAATACTATTAATCGACTTATTCGTAGTCAAGTAATTTCATCATATCGACTCCACGGGGACGTGGATCAGAACCCCTGGACAAGGCAGTAATACCAGTACGAGCGACCTCTATTATACCGAATCTTTTTGTTAGTTCTAAGAAAGCATCGATTTTTTCACTGTCACCAGTTATTTCCACCGTTAAAGAGGTAGGACTCACATCCAAAATATTCCCACGAAAAATATTAGAAAATTGCATTGCTTCATTGCGTTCTTGTTGATCACTTGTGCTGATCTTTATTAGCGCGAGTTCACGGATCACACAGTCTTTAGGTTTTAGTTCAGTAATACGTAAGACTTCCACCATCTTGTTTAATTGCTTCACGACTTGTTCAAGAGTGGCTTCATCCGCTTTTATGAGAAAGGTCATTCGAGTAACCTTCTCAATATGTGTTGGACCTACAGTAATCTTTTCAATGTTGAAATTTCGTCTTCTAATTAAGCCAGTAACTTTGGCAAACACTCCCGGTCTGTCTTCTACTAGAAAGGTTATGATATGTGGACCAACTGCTTCTATACTGCTGTTTTCATTAATTATACCTGCCATAATCATCCGGCCTCCATCCATGGTGGACATGGTATTATTTCTTCAAGTTTTGCGCCTGATGGCATATGTGGATATATATTCTCACTTCGGTCAATTTGTACATCAATCACTGTTGTTACATCAGACTCTTTGGCTTCTTTAATTGCAGGTCCGATTTCTGAAACGCGCTCTACCAAAATTCCATTTGCTCCGAACGCTTCTGCTAGTTTTGCAAAATCAGGAACTCTTTTTTCAAAGCCCTTCGGACCGAGATCTGTTACAGCATAACGTTCTTCGAAGAATAAGTTTTGCCACTGCCTCACCATACCCAATGCTTGATCATTTAGTATTATTACTGTTACTGGGATGTCCTCTATTACACTTGTTGCAAGCTCTTGTTGTGTCATCAAGAACGAACCGTCACCATCGACATCAACGACCCAATGATCTGGTTTGGCTACTTTTGCGCCAATAGCTGCTGGAAAGCCAAAGCCCATAGTTCCTAATCCTCCTGATGTTACAAATTTTCTTGGTCCATATACACGTAGATAATGTGCAGCCCACATTTGATTTCTTCCAACACCTGTCGTCAAAATCGTTTTGCTATCAATATGTTCCCTTAAGAGCCTCATGACTTGTTGCGGCTTGATGGGCTGAATGTCGGTTAATGGTATGTTGCACTGACACCTTTCTTTTAGTTGCTTGACTTTCTGCATCCAGCTCATAGGTTGAGTCACATCAAGTTTCTTCAACTCTTCAATAATTTGTCGAAGGACGATTTTTGCGTCACCGACGATGGGATAATGTACGCCAACATTTTTTCCAATTTCTGCACTATCAATGTCTACATGCACAATCGTTGCTTCTTGTGCAAAGTACTCTAATTTACCTGTTATACGATCTGACCAGCGCATACCTACAGCAAATATGAGATCAGCCTGATTGATAACGCTATTTGCACACATATGCCCGTGCATACCGGCCATCCCTAATGACAAAGGATGTGTTTCTGGAATGATTCCTTTGCCCATCAGCGTATTTATGACTGGAAGCCCTAACATTTCTGCCAATTCTAAAACTTCATTATTTGCCATAGCTGAGATAGTTCCACCGCCAGCGATCATTATAGGGCGTTCAGCTTGTTTTAGAACCTTTGAAATCCGTTTTATTTGACGTGGATGGCCTTTTAGAGTTGGGTTGTACCCAGAAATCTCGATGTCAGTTGGAAATTCAACATGCTCCTCGCCAATCTGGATATTTTTTGGAAAATCTAAGAGGACTGGGCCTGGGCGTCCTGTTTTAGCTATCTTAAAGGCCATTTTAGTTAGCAGGGGTATGTCCTTAACTCTGTGAAACTGAAAATTCGCTTTTGTCATAGGCATGGTAGCTCCGATAATATCTGCTTCTTGGAATGCGTCATTGCCCACTAAAGATGTAGGAACTTGACCAGTAATCGCAACGATAGGTCGTGAGTCGAGAAATGCATCAGCGATACCCGTCACCAAATTAGTAGCACCCGGGCCTGATGTAGCAAAGCATACTCCGACTTCACCACTGGCTACAGCGTAGCCTTCTGCCATGTGGGCGGCACATTGTTCGTGCCTGGCGGTTATAACTCTTATCTCTTCGAACTCAAAAAGTTGGTGCATTAGATTCATTATGGCTCCACCCGTTATTCCGAAAAGATCTTTTACACCCTCTCGGAGTAAGGATTCAGCTAACGCTTTCGATCCATTCATTACCATATTTAAATCGCTCCAATAATAGTTTGAATAGAAATGTAATGACAAGTGGTGTTCTGTTGTTTAAGAATGTAATGATCAACAAATTTTACCCATAAGGTAAGTTAAGACATACATAATCAGTTTTGCAAGAATGAATAAAGATCTTAGAAGAAAATAGAAAAAAAGAGACTTATACAGAAAAAGTAATCATGTAACTGCTGACTTACACAGCTGTGAGTCCGCCGTCCACTAGAATGGTTGTACCTGTTATAAAAGTAGATGCATCACTAACTAGAAAGATAGCTGCACCTACCATCTCCTCTGGCTCAGCAAATCGATTTAGTACGTGCATAGAAGCTAGTTCGTTATACCACTCGTCATCTTTAAGAATCTGCGTTACGAGTGGAGTTTTAGTCATACCTGGCGCAATAGCATTAACACGGACATTAAACTCGCCCCATTCGGCGGCTAAGCATTTTGTGAGTATTACAACAGCTCCTTTACTCGCAGAATAAATAGATTGTCGCCCTTCTTTAGCGCCCACTAATCCTCTAAACGAAGCAATATTGACCATACTTCCGTATTTTTGTTTTACCATAACTTTCCCAACTTCCCGCGCACACAAGCATACTCCACCGATATTGACATTAAATACTTTTTCCCATTGTTCTCGTTTTAACTCAAGGAAAGGAAGTCTAAAATTAATTGCAGGTGCGTTGAAACAACCATCTATCTTATTAAACTTTGCTAACGTTTGTTCGACCATATTTTTGACTTGCGCTTCATCAGTGACGTCAACTTTCAATGTTAAGTAGTCATTTTTTAACTCCTTTGCGACCTCTTCCATTCCTTCCTCGACAATATCTGCTAAAACGACATTACCACCCATTGCATCAATGCCAAGTGTGATAGCTCGTCCAATTCCAGAACCTGCGCCCGTAACAATTATGGCTTTTCCTGTTAAATCGAAAGGTTTGCTGGCATCAAAAACCCAATTCTTAATTCGCCAATCTTTAATACGTTCAGACATTTTATCGCCTCTACTCTATTTTACTATAAGAGTTACAGAATGAGTAAATGGAATTCACTATAGCAATCACATATAAAAATATCTTACTCAAAAATTTTGGAAATCTGTGCAGATTGGAAAGGAAGAGCCGTCTCCATTATTTTTATTCTTTCACAGGACTCTCTTCCTCACATGGAACAGCTGTTTGGCACAGTCCACAACCGTAGATATCTATATGATAGTTTTCTTTAACAAAATCTGCTGTTTGTTCAAAAAGGTAAGCTCTGCATTTATCTTTATCGTGTCCTTCTTCTTCAGAGATTGCGCCAACAGGACAACGCTCTGCACATACTTTGCAACTCCCATTTTGAAAGAATAAACAGTCCCAGTGTATGGTAGTTTCATTGATTTCGCGCCTCACGGGAGAATCCAGAACAACGCCACCAACAACAACACTACCGCATCTGTGGGCCTTGCCGGCTTTAGTGATTAAACCGTCAGAAAGACCGAAGGTGCCCAAGTTAGCAGCAAAGGCGACATGACGTTGAGACCAGCTAGAGGCGAAACCAACTTTGTCGTCATTCTTTATTTCAAAAAGCTCTTCTTCCTGTTGGGGAGCAACGGCAAAATATCCTTCCTTTTCTAGGAATGCCACCAAATGTCTTTGCAATTTCTTGTTAAAATCCTCCCCGAATAGTCGAGTGTGTGCCCATCTCTCTGATGTCATTTCCTTCATGTTTGCGTTTTCTTCGCGTGTTTTTTTGGAAGTCGGAAGAATATACGAAACGACGCCAAGTTCTTCTTCAGAAGGTGCTGACATCCCTTTTTTCTCGGCAATCTTTGACACTGCCTCGTGAGGCGTAAGATGAAAGTTTCCAATAACTTCTTTTAGTTGATAAAAGAGGGGGTCGTTGCCAGCTACAAATCCGACTAGAGGTTCTTCAAAGATGTAAGAGCCATCTAAAAGTTTTAAACGATTATCAGGATCTTCTTTAGCAAATCTCCTAATTTCTTCAGTTATCCATTTTTTGAATTCGACCATGTTCTTTCGCAATGCTGGTTCCTCCTATCCTTTTCAATTCTCTTCTGTAGGGTTGATATATTTAACTTTGTTCTTTTCTCATTTCTTTGAGGACTTTCTGATATTTTCTGCCACCTCGAATCATCTTCCAAATTGAAAAACCCCTGAAGACCTTGCCGCTAGTCTTACAAGAGGGCAGGACGTATGGAATGACCTTGCTACAACTCTTTTCAATGTTAGTAGCTAAGATCTCTGTGACTAACGACCTCTCACGGTTATAAGTATCCTCGTCTTTCCAACCATCTACTACCTTCGCGATCTTGAATAAATTCGTCTTGATCATTCCCGGATGAAAAATGTTTATCTTGATATCTTCTTCTCTGGCTTTGAATTCTTCGGCTAAACACTTTGAAAAGGTAACAACGCCGCCCTTAGAAGTTGAGTAAATTGTCATGTGAGGTAGCGGTCGACTAGCTCCACCGCCAGAAAGCGTGACTATCCTTCCATATCCTTGTTTAATCATCTGTGACAAAACAGCTGCCACTGAATTCATCACTCCAATCAGATTTATGCCGATCACTTCTTGTGCGTCGGAGGCTACTTTTTCGGGTGATATGTATTCAAATGGACCGTATGTTAGATTCACACCAGCGTTTGCAACTAGAATGCGAATAGAACCCAATACACCAACGGTTTTATCGACAATACTTTTAAGAGCTGCCACATCGGTGACATCACAGGTAAATCCAATTACCGAGTCGCCAAATTTCTCTTGGAATTCGGAGACTGTTTTTTGTACACTATCTTCATTCCTAGAACAGATTACTACTTTACAGCCTTCCCGCAGAAACAGTTCGACTATCTTCTTACCGATTCCACTGGTCGAACCAGTCACGATAGCCGTTTCATTTTTCATAATCAAGAAAACAACCTCCTGATATCCTCAATTTCTTATTTTTTTAATTTTTGGAAAGATACCATTCATTAAACTAAAATCAAAATACTGCCAAGACAAAATCCACCCGAACTATCCCTTTTTAATCTATATTTTGAATGTGTCGCCGACGCTAGGTGCAACAGCATCCAAGCCTAAATTCTCAATAGTTTCTTGGGCGAAAATGGAACAGGAACCTTTATCGCCATGCATACAAAAGACTTTTGGCGATCCTTGAATGTTTTTCAATAATTCAAGAAGACCAGTTCGATCGGCATGTGAAGAAAGTTCGAAATGTTTAATTTGTGCTTCAATGTCAACAAATTTCTTCTTATATTGGAATTGTCCTGTTTCTACTATCCTAGCACCGGGCGTTCCTTCAATCTGAAAGCTTACGAAAAACAGACCATTGCTAGGATCATCATAGAGTTTTTTAATGTAATATTTCACTGAACCGCCAGTTAGCATTCCAGCAGGTGCAATAATTACACTTGGCATGGAAAGTGCACGGTCCCGATCTTTCTTATTCCGAACACTATGAATCTTTTTGATGGCATTCAAAAACAGGTTATAATCTCGAATAAAATCAAGGTTTGCTGTAATAATCTGATTTACAGCACGTGCCATTCCATCTACTATTATATGTGCATCAACTGCATGTTTTGTAAGAATACACATGATCTCTTGACTACGCCCTACAGAAAAAGCAGGAATACAAATCGTTCCATTCTCTTCTAAAATATTTTCTGTCGCCTTAATTAACTGCAGTTCTATTTTTTGCCGATCAGAGCGAAGTTTTTGTGAATAAGTACTTTCGATGATTACCGCATCAAGTTCCTGCTCAAAAAGAGATGCGCCAGTTAAAAGTGCAGTATCTAAATCATTGAAATCGCCTGTATACAGAATGCGTTTGCCGTTGCATTCTAAAAGAATAAGAGAACTGCCAGGTATATGTCCTGCGTTCAATAACTTGAAACGAAATGAATTAGCTCGCATCCATTTGTCGTAGTCGAGTGGTGTTGAATAATGCATCATGCGACCAAGTTCTTGGGCTTCAAAGGGAAGATATTTTCCTGAGATACGAAGCATATCGCTGATGAGGAGTTCTGTCAAAGCTAATGTTGCGCTAGTTCCAAATAAAGGTGGGTTTCCAGTAGTATAGAAAATAGGGAGACCACCTGAATGGTCAATATGTGCATGTGAAAGCAAAACTGCATCAAGACTCTTAGGTGATACATGTTCTGGAAAACTAGGACGTCGCCGACCATTTTGAAACAGGTAAACCCCATAATCGAGAAGGGCACCTCTATTATCATCGTTCTCGACTAGTACACCTGAACCACCGATAGTTCGACAACCGCCGAGAAATCTAAGCGTTAAGTCTGATATTATAAAACCTCCAGATTAGAAAAAACCCCGTGCCACGTAAAGCGAAGCATCGTTGGGAATTAAAAAGTCATTTGTCTTATCTATGCAAATTTTTTAAATATTGCTATATTATACTACTTTTTTTTACTCTGCACATAAAATATATCACCAAAAATCTTAAGAACCATTTTTATTTGGTAGTAGAGAATTCTTAGCAAGACGTTAATGTCCTCTTATTTATCGAAACAGTTGAGGATGCCATATGAAAATCGCCTTCTTTTGCAATGAATTTGTCCCCCTAAGACGTTCTTTGGGAGTTTACACAAGAGAGATGAGCAGAAAGTTTTTGGCGGCTGAACATGAAGTCACCGTTTTTACAACGAATCCAGATGGCTCTCTTTTAAGTTCTGAGATGTGGAAAGGAATAGAAGTCCATCGCCCCGAAATTGTTGATATTCGAGATATGATACCCGTTTTTGTGAGCTCCGATCTTATGCAGTCAAATTATGATCTTCATGCCTTTGCCGACATGGTGTCATATAATATTTTAGCCTCAGGACAACTAATTAATGAGATTGTTGGAAAAGAGAAGAGAGAGTTTGATATTATTTCAGCGCATAATTCTGATGCAATTCTGGCAGGCATAGCTGCCAAAAGACAATTAAACATACCACTCATATTTCATGTTCATAGCACTGAAAGGATTCGCGGCATGGGTCGTGGGTCTCTAACCATTGAAAATATCGAAAGGCGAGGATTAGAAGTTGCTGATGCTATAATTGTTCCATCTTACGCAGTGCAAGAAGAGTTACTACGGATGGGATTAAAGGAAGAAGAAAGAAAAAAGATATTCGTTTGTTGGGATGGCGTAAATGCAGAGATTTATTCACCTTCTAATGGTGACGATGCCACAATTTTGGAACTTCGAGAAAGATATGGAATCAATGATGACGATCCCATGATCTTTTATATAGGTGATTTCGGTCCATCTGAAAACATTGATACACTTATTAAGGCTATACCAGACGTAATTAGCGAATTTCCACGTTCAAAATTCGTGCTTTTAAGCGAAGATGTTTTGTCTATAGAATTGAAAGAATTAGCCGAACGCCCTGAATTACGAGATAACATTATTATAAGAACTGAATACGTTTCGGAGCAAGAAAAAATCGCACATTACATCACTGCAGATGTTGCTGTTTTTCCATCTACTTGGAAACCATTTGGGAGATCATGTACGGAGGTTATGGGCTGCAGCACGCCAGTAGTTGTTGGTGCTCAAGGTGGTATAATTGGACTCAAAGAACAGATTGTTTCAAGTGGTGAAGGCCATTGTGGATACCACGTTAATCCTTATGATCCGAAAGATATTGCATGGGGGATTAAAAATATCTTAAGAGATCCAGATCATGCAAAAATCTTAGGAGAAAATGCACGAAAACGAGTACTCGCCGAATTCACATGGGATAAATGTGCAGAAAGAACTTTGCCAATCTACGAAACTGGTCTGAAAAATTACAATAAGTGATCTTTTAAAAACATTTAATAGCAGACAATCATCTTTTTTGAGTAATCAAAATGATCTAGGTTTCCACGGATTCTTTTTGTACTCGTTAACAACTCGTTGATATACTTGAGATGTCTGTTCGGCTATTTTTTGCCAGTGGTAGATTTTTTCTACAGCCTCAAGTGCGTGAGTGGCTAATCGCCCGGCTAGCCCTGGATCACGTAAAAGCGACACTATTGCACGAGCCAAAGCATCAGAATCATTAACTGGAACTTTTAGTCCAGTATTGCCATGTTCAATGATTTCTGAGAGACCACCAATATCTGAAACAATTACTGGAGTACCTGCAGCCATGGCTTCTAATACAACGATTCCGAAAGGTTCGTAAAGGCTCGGAAAAACGCATACATCTGCAAACGTAAACACCTTTCGGACATCACTGTCTTTTTCGAGGAAGCCTGTGAAGTAACATTTATGCGCAACACCAAGACCATGCGCAACGCTCATATATTCTGAGCGGTAGTAGCCATCGCCGACGGCAACCAACTTTGCATTGGGAATGCTGGCTAGAACCTGAGGTATGCTCCCTACTAATATATTCACGCCTTTTTCTGGAACCATTCTTCCAACATACAAAACGATTTTTTCCTTATCTGTCGCAAATTTTCTTCGAAACGCTAAATCTATAGTAGCCGGTTCATTTACGTTCTTGAATTTTTTAGTGTAAACGCCATTCGGAATTACATCGATTTTGTCACCAGAAATAGCATATTCGAATTTAATCTGGTCTGCCATATATCTACTGCATGCTATGATTCGCCAACTCTCAAAACTCAGGCGTTTTTCGATTGCATGTATCATTCTTTGCCCATCATCATGCAGCCCATTTCTGCGACCAAGCTCCGTAGAGTGGATAGTAGTCACCAAAGGAAGTCTATATCCGTGTTTAAGTTCAATTGCAGCTAGACCAGAAAGCCAGTCATGCGCATGAATAAGATTAACCTGCTGCCCGGATGCATGTAATTCATTAATTAATTCTGCCGCTTTTTCCTGCATTGTCTGTTGCATTAAGATGGCCCATGTGATAAAATCAGGTCCTGGATATGAATAAGAATCGTACCTGTAGACATTTACGCCGCCAACGGCTTCAGTCTCTTTAGTACCTGGAAAATCGGCAGTTATGACACTTATTTTATGACCTAACTTTACCAAGGCTTGACTTAAATCATGCACATGAGCAGCTAGACCACCTATTTTACGCGGCGGGAATTCCCACGTTAGATGAAGAACTTTTAGCGCTTGCAAAGGTATCTTCCTGAAGAATAAGTCTATAATTAATAATAATTTAGTGGTTCCAAGAATTTAACCTTTATTGACGTTACAGACCGTTCCTTTCATAATAGACCTCTCTTACAGAGTGTCTATCCACCCACCAGCAACGGAGTGGAGTCCCCGCTAGGACGGTTGAGCGGGATACCTGTCGCCATATAGGGGACAGGCTTTGAGTGTTTTAAACTATAGCGTTTGTTACGCAGTTCTTGATACATGCGATAGATATTTATGGCGGCTATATAATCGCGGTCTGCCAGATAGCTACATGAGCCACAGTAAAAGAATCTACCTCGTTTTGTAGCGTGACGGGTGCGGGGGTCACTGATTTTCTCCCCTTTAGTCCCACAGCGCGGACAATAACTCGACGTCCAGCGCGGGTTTACCCGGACTAGCTTAATCCCGACGCGTGTAGCTTTGTAGCTGAGGATTTCGTACAGTGCCCCTCGTAACCAGTTCGAGAGTTTGCGGGAGAGTTTGCGCAGGTGTGTCGGTGGTTCATAGTTGCGCAAGTCCTCAAGCACAATGATTTTACACTCCCTGCGCAGAGCAGTCTCCACTAGGTGATTACTCGCCAGATGGAGTATTTCCTGCCGATAGCGATTCAACTTACGGTGCAGACGCTCCAATTCCTGGTGCCGTGTGCCCTGTCCACACCAGTGTACCGGATAACGGTCTAATTTACGTTGCAATCGTGCGATATGGTGGTAGAGCTGCTCAATTTTATGCAGAATTGTATTAGAAGGCGACCAAAAGATGGGAGTGCTTAACTGTGACCCAGCTTCGCAAATTACCGAGGTCGTCAGATTAATCACTCCTAGATCGGTGGCCAGCACACGATTCGCACGCAAAGAGTGTCTGTGTGGTGATCGTTGTTTAGTATGATGGTGATCCACAGACCAAGTACATTCCAGAAAGGGCAGTATCAAGCCACTTTTCAGTGTAATATAGCGTAAGGTAGGAGGACATAATTTGCTATTGGGAGAAGTAATACGTGGTTGAATTTTGATAGGGATTGACTGGGTGAACTTTCGCCATACCCAGTGGGAGCGTTGTGAGGGCTGGGTACGGCAGGGTACTTTCAGTCGGATACCGATTGTGGCGGGATCTTCTTCGGGCCGCCAGTCATAGTGGATTGCTTGCCCGTCATCAGGGCTATAGGACAGCGTAAACGATTGAATACGCGGTTTTACCATCGCGGTATAAGGAAACTGTCTCAAGAGGTTTAAATCTAAGCCGAGTTGATAATAATAGCGCCTGAACAGGCGTAAGGTCTGACGGATCAGCGCCCAGCGGTAAAATTTGCCTTCAAAATTAGCTAAGGTGAGGGCTACGGTGCGCACCAATTTATCGAGGTTACCCTCCACACCCGTGAGTTGAACGATCCTCAACACGTCGTAATAACAATCCTTGCGTGTAACTTGGGAACGGAGGATGCGTCCCACCTGCTCGGCAATACAGCGTCTAATGCGTGAGGGGAGATACACTACACACCCATGAGAGGTGGTTAAGCTGACGCGCTTTTCGTTGATGACTTTGTAGGCTTTTTTCTGCTTCTTTTGAGTGGTAATGGCGAGGGTATCAATCCAGTGGTCTGACCACAACTCTGTTAATAGTTGTTGGCTGGCTTGGGTCACTAAATCCCGTAGGTCATCCAACTGTTTGCGCAAAGTGGCGTCCTGTGGGATTTTTAGGGGGTAGGCTTGCATCAGAGAGGTCATGTTTGACACGCTTTCAATGCTTTTTTTGCCCGTCTTTTGGCGGAACGCCTGCCGTACAGTCGGGCGCAGAACGAGGTGAGGACATCAATCATGTCCTGTACTAGGTCATCATTACATTCGACGTCGTTCATCACTACAATCTGTCGGTTAGCCGCGGCTAGAGAGGCTTCAAGGTACTCAAAACCAAAACGGGCTAAGCGATCTCGATGTTCTACCACAATGGTCGAAATGGAGGCGTCCTTTAGTAAGCGCAGGAGTTTTTTACGCTTACCATTCAGCCCCGAACCAATTTCCAAGATCTCTTTAGCAATAATAAGCCCTTTTTCTGCGCAAAAAGTACGCAGGCGTTGAAATTGGCGTTCTAAATCGGCTTTTTGATCATATGACGATACACGGGCATAGATAACGGTCTTAGCTTGTTGTAATTCTTGCTCTGGATACACAATGATGGTTCCAGTAGGCAGTTGCTCAGTGGGATGAGGTATGCGCCCTGTGTGGTACATCCGCCAGGCAGTCATGTAAGAGATTCCTTTGGACTTCGCATATTCTGAGAGTTTCATGTAATATCTGTTAATATTTGTATATAAATGACTATATAAATGTTATCAGTTGGACACCCTTTTCAGGAGGAGAAGAGAGTCATTGTTTTATATATTTTTTTGGAAGAGACTCTATGGTAATGTAAGTCTACCCGTAATGTCCGACTGGAGTGTAGGCATATCCTCTCATAAGAGACCAGTCAGCAAGTAACAGGGCTAAACGTTAGGTAGTCCTAACATGAAGTCTTATCCGGCATAGCAAGAAATGCACCAAAAGTTGCAGTTTTCTAACCTGTCAATCGGCAGGTTAAAAATCGAATAGAATTCTGCAAGCAAATGAGGGGCAGGATAAGAAACATTTATTTCAAGTGCTTATTCAAAGGACAGAAACAGAACGAGTTTTTTCTATTACTTCGTTGTAAATCTCTGCTGTTCGATCACTCATGGTTTCATCCAAATTCAATGCACAAATCTTATCGCCAGATGCGCCATAGATTCTAATGACCTCATCCTTCATAAAATTTGAAAAAACTATTATCATTGAAGCTGATAGTATTCCTTTTCGTTCTATAGCCTTAATGGACTCATTAAAAGGAGAAACAGCCCCATGACTTCTATGATCTTCCAGACTGTAGATAGTAAAGATTAGAGGTACATTAAATATACTTTTCAAAGAAAGTCCAGCTTGAACAGTGATCCATTCATTGACATGGATTAGATTTGGAGCAACGGGGGACTCATGAAAAATTGAAGCCGCCACACGTTCTAACTCAAGATTAAGAGTTGCAAAAAATGTAATCGAGTTTGAGGCTGGCAAAATAGGGGCGCTAATATAATGAATTCGTGCACCATCTCTATCTTCTAATCCCATATATGCACGCCAATCATCCCAAGTAACTATATCCACTTTGATATTTTGAGTTACAAGTCCTTTAGCTAACATTTCACAGACATGTGAAACTGAGCCTAATTTTGGAGGGTATTCCCAAGTAACTATTAGAATCTTCTTAATTACCATAAAAATCCTCGTTAAATTTAGGTAAGAGTTCCTGGGCCCCTTAGGTGAACATCGAGCAGACTGTAACAATTCCCTTTCCCGTAAGAAAATAAGCATGATTATCCTTCTCACGAGAGATTTTACCTACATAACTCTCCGACGATAATGTCTCTAACGCACGCTGGACGTCTTCGAAATTCATATCTAGTGTGTGTGCAAGTTGATCAGGTGTCTTTGCGACTTCTTCTTTTACAACACCAAGATTATGAAGGCTTAACATTACTTTCAGTTCCAAGGACATGAAGTCACCTTCCAAGACCTGTAGTTTCTGCAAGTACCTTCCCTATAAAACTTTCCGTTTTCTTTAAGAAGTATTTGGCATTACTTTGCGAAAAGATCATTGAAGACGGTCACGTTTATTCTTCTATTTCCGTTAAAAGTCGATTAAGCATATCTTCAAGTATTTCTCTGGTCACTCCTGTACGCTCTGTTAGATCTTCGAAGTTAAAATTACGGAGAATTGCTGTGTATAAAATATCATGAGGGATTCCAAAATCTTTTGCAAAACGCTTCAAGGTTTTCTTTTCCCGTATTGCCGATATAATATGTTCTCTAAGTGACTCAAGAGTAATGAAAATCCTTTTATCTTCTGAAAAAATTCCCTTTAATAAGTTATTAGAACGATAATCATTGATCAAAAATTTGCAATAATCTTCTGAAAGGTTAAACTTAGTAGATAAAGCGTCAATTAATATACTTCCAGCATTGTTTATTTCCTCTATGAATTTATCTTGACCTTGGTCTTCAAATTTAACGAATTCGTTTTTGCCAAAGAAGAAGCCACTAACACTTTCAGTTCGAATAAAATTGTTGAATTCATATCGAAATGATTCATCAGTCATTCCAAGACGTTGTTTTGTCTTACTAAGATTTATTCGTCCTTGCTTCTCTAACAATTCTCTAAACGTATCGAAAATCCATTCTTGCGTGATAAACTCTCGATTTTCCTCTATGAAGTAACCGTGTATCATTTTTTGATTTTGTATCGCTAAGAAAATGAATTTCGCTTCACTTTTCGCGATTTCAAAATGTTTTGCTAAGTCCTCAGTAGAAAAATTTTTATGTTCTATAAGCAGATCTCCTACAACTTCCCAGTGGTCAAAGTTAAGATAGATGTTTTTATCAGCGTCGATAACTCCAGAAATTATACTTTGTTTCTTAAGTTCCATAATTGCACTTCTAATTTTCTCTTGGGGAATTAATAATCTTTCAGAGAGTTCTTTAATCGAAACACGTTCATCCTGCAAAAATGATGATAAGCGAAGAAATCTACGTCTAACGCGAGTAATGAGTAATACGCTACCAAAAATAACAAGTAAATGGATTGCGAATATGAAAACCATCCCAGTTAAAGGAGCTGGAATCGCGAAAAAATATGAAATTATTCCATAAAATAGCCAATACAGTAAAATAGACGCTATAATAAAACCAAGAATTATATAATCACTGGAATCTAGCCATTGTTTCAGTTTAAGGCTTTTTAGAGGGCCCAATGATATTTTCATTGCGAATCCCCAATTCACTCAGTCGGTCTTGGTTTATTAGAAACATTACGTAAACGATTGTACAAAAATTAGCTAATATAGAGGCTATATAACTTTTGGTTGCAAAAAAATTTAGATTTAAAAGCAGAAAAAGATATTATTAATAAGGCACGTCTTGAACTCGGTGACGAGTGCACAACCCGATAACCTTAGGGCTGGTCTTTCCTCTAATAGAAAGATTGATGATTATTATAAAGTGTGGAATTATATAAACAATTTTAGATCTTTATAAATAATTGTAAGGTTAGCTAAATTAATGAGAGGAGATAAGTTGTCAAAAGAAGCGGAAAAAAAATTAACTCCAGAACTTTTAGGATTATCTGAAGATGAATTTCAAATTTATACTACTGCCTTAGCGCGAAGGATTGTTACAGCAGGCGAAATTGGATTATATACAAAAAAGGAAAAAGTGCCACAAGCTCTAACTAAGTTGCAAGAAAAAGGGCTGCTAAAAAGCATTCCTGGAAAAATTGAGAAATATTACGGGGTTCCCCCGCTCTTAGTCATTCAAGAAGGAACGAAGACCTTTCAGGATGCAATAAGTCGAATTAATGATGAATTAAATACATATCTTGATCAAACTTTGGCACAAATTGATACTGAAATAGTTAAGTCGACTGAAACTATCGTTCAAACAACTGATGCTCATACACAAGTCTTGAAAGATAACATCGCACAAACAGATGAACAAATAACAAATACAATGATTGAAAATCTTGATGGGATAAAAGAAGTAAGTAAGAATATGAAAGAGACACTCCTGGATACCTTCTTGAGTTTACAAAATGACATGAATGCAATGATACGGTTTATTAGAAAAAAGATAAATGAATCGTGTGAAGAGATAGACGCAGAAATCAAACGTCAATCTTCAAACTCAAAAGAAGAGATAGAAAAAACTTTAGAAAACGAAAAGGCAAGGTACAATGAATTTAATATCCCATTTAAGGATGAGATCACCCAAAGGATAAGAAATTGTCAGGAAGATGTCAATGGCATCGAGTTGGCAATAGATAAGAATATAGATGATGCACTTACGGTGTCATTAGATAAATTAAAAACTCAAATTTCTGGTTTGAAAAAACGTTTTACCAAAAGAATGAATAAAAAATTTGATCAAATTAAAATTATCCCGATAACCTTAGGAGAACGCGGATTAGCCAATATTTCCACTCAAAAAGATGAAATTAACGAAAATCTGAGAATATTTGAGACAAAAATTCAAGAAGAGTTTTCAGTATATGTGGAGGAATATCAAGTAGGTTTGACGGATTTCATTACAAACGTTTTTGATAAAATTAATTTTATCTTAGAGCAATATAAAACAAGCGTAGATGAAATTGCTGCAGAATATATTACAAATGTTAATCTTTCAAAACAAGAAGTTGGCACTGCGGTTTCTACATTTGAGTCTACCATTCAGAAGACACTAACTGATGAGATGACAAAATATCAAGCGGAATTGACAAAAGAAAAGGAAGAATGGATAACTGATTTGGAAGGAATAGTAGATGTTCTTCACTCAAATTCTTCAAAGGTCACTGAAAACGTTGCACAGTATAAAACAGAAAGTCTTATAAAATATGAGAAAGGCTTGGCTGAGATTACAGACACTCACGAAAATGAGATTATTAAAAATGTAAAAGACTATAGAAATGGCTTAACCAAACTAGGTACACAGATGGAAAACATCGTTACCCAATTCTCTGATATATTTATGAAAGAATCAACTAGCCTATTTCAATCAGTAACAAATCAGATGACGAATCGCTTTGAGGAATTCAAAAACATTGTAATTCGAGCAGATAGTACAATTAAGCAAACATTTGATAACCTCGAAGAAAATGGCAGGAAGTTTAATAGAGAATTAGAAGCAAAATTGTTTGATAAACTCTCTGAAAACAGAGACATTTTAAGTAATAATAGTAAAATTATCCAAGAAGGCGTAGATCTTCTTCTAGACTCGCACATAGAAAATACTAAAGAAGTCTACGAACATATTGTTGAATTTAATAATTCAATAGTTGCTACTCATTCAGAATCGCGTGAAGAAATAAAAAATAAATGGATGGAGAATTTAAACAAGATTATCAATGATTCAGCAAATGAGAGGATCGATAAACTCGATAAACTTCATAAATATCTTGTTAGTGGATCGAATCAATTAACAACTTCATTTACGAATGAGGTCACAAGTACCTTAAAGGAAATAGAAACACTTCGAGATGTAAATATCGAAGAATATACAGGTGCTTCCAATGAATTCAAAAATGCAGTTTCTGAGCACCTGAAAAGAGAAGTCAATGTTTTTGAACGCCTTTTTGGAGACCTTACATCAAATACTACTAAGACGATTAAAAAAGAAAAGGAAACCTTAGATAATTTATTTACCAAACTTCAAACTGGACTTAATAACAAGGTTTTAACACTTCAAGACTTAATTAATAATGAGAATTCAGAAGCGAAAAAGAAAATACAAGAACTCCTTGAAGAAGAATCAAGCGAAGAAAAAATGATTTATGAAAAATATGGTTCTACGTTCCAGGAAAGAATCGATGAATTAATGGAAAAAGTGAGTTCTTATCTGGATGATATATCACATAAAATCAATGATACACTCCAAGTTCAAATAGATGAAATAGAACCTGAATTAGTACGTTTTAAGGCATCAATAATGCAGGATTCGGAGAGTCGTCTTAGGGATTTGTCAGAAGATGTTCAAGATATTCTTACAAAGATTTCAACAGATATTCTGAACTTTACTTCTTCAATGAACCAAATAGCCAATTTCTTTACGAGTAATGCAAAATCGCTATTTGAAGAACTTCAAACAACCATTTCTAATATTGAAAGGAGATTTTCAACTTATATTGAATCCCACCTGACAGAAACGAAAGAATATTTCGAGGATTATGTGAAAGAGGTCATTGAAACTTCAGAAAATTCAAAAAACCAAGTAACGGTTGATGTTAAGGAACTAAGAGAAGAAATCTCTGTGCTTTTTGAAAAAGTGGACACTCAAGAAACGAGAATCGAATCCCTCTTTCAATCTATATCAGACGTAATGCAAGTACAATCAGAAATTTTACTTAACGAAAGTGATGAACTTGAGCATCTACTTCGAGATAATTTAACTATATATCTTGTTGAAAGAGAAAGACTATTACAAAGCTTTAAGGAGATGCTTTCAAAGAGATTCACAAAATCGAAGAATGCGATTGCAACTGATGTCAATAATATCAGGATGGAACTAGAAATCATTCGTGATGATAAATGGAACGAAAAAAAGCAAAAAGCCTATGAAAAAGTCCTAAAATTATTGGATAAATGTGAAGGAAAATTCAGCAAAGAGTTGACGACGGATATTATTGAGAATCAATTGGATGCACCTTTAAAAAATGGTGATGCAACATTAGAAGAACTTCCAATCACTTTCAAGAATTATTTTGAGGGGCTTAAGTCAAAATTTGACGAGAAGTCACAAGATACCTTGCAACAGGTCAAGGTTTTAGGTACCGAACTTAATAATGAAAGACATAAAATTAGGGGATTTAAAGAACATCTCAATACAAATCTGGACCACTACACAAATTTGATCATTCAAAAATTTGAACAATTTAAAAAAGATATTCAAGCGTTTATAACACCAAAAATCACGACTACAAAAGACCGGCTTGTGGAGTTTAAAAAATCCCTTGCTACAGAAATCTCAGAAAAAATTATTCGTTCTCTTACCAAGGCATCCAAAAATAGTGAACTTAGAATTGCAACGACCTTGATGAACTTCACAAATATGCTCAATAATCTGGCTAAGGGATTTGCGGATAATTTAGACCTGCGTTTTAAGGAATTTAGCGATGAATATCAAATCTCCTTTGAAGAGTTATCTCAAATTGTTGAAGCACAACTGAAGAAGTTAAAGGAAACAACAGATTCCGTGGAGAAATATAATAAAGATTTAATAGAAAAGCAACTTGAAGATAATAAAGCAGAAATCAGGAATATTGAAAATGAGCTAATTAAATATACAGAGGAACTTCATATTACAAAAGAGACTTCACTAAAAACGCTTGAAGAGACCCTGTTAAAGACTTTAGATGAAAGAACTATAAAAGCAATTGATATACATCAGAACATCAAAGAAAGCACAGAAATTGCCTGCACAGAGACATCTGAAGAGATTGCAAATGAATTGCGTACCTTAAATGAAACTATTATTTCAGCCTTTCAATCAGAAATGGGTCAATTAACTAATGAGACTAAAAACCTAACCAATGAACTTAATGACGTACAAGCTACATATCAGAGAGAATATGAAGAATTACTCGCCACGCAGATAAATACGATTACTAATATGGTTGAAGGAATAAAAAGTTTGCTGGAAAAAAAGGTAGAAGATACGAAAATAGCGAGTTCTGAATACGTTGGTACCACGAAAAAATTGTACACAGAGAACATAGAAACCGTCAATAAAGAAATAACTACAGCGATAATATCGCTCTATAAGAATTTCCTTATCGAAACGCAATCTATACAAAAAGAAATAAATCAGCGATTTACTGACCAGATTTCAGCACTAAAGAAAGAAATAATAGCTCTGAAACAAGAAAATAAAAAACAAATCGCAAACGCAAAAAGATTGCATTCGAGAGCTATAAACACGCTTAAAAAGGAACTTAGCGCAGATTTTTCGAACCATATTGAATATACTGAGTCCCAGATAGTTGCTACACAAACTGACATTAGTGATTCAATGTTGTCCCATTTATTCATGTATGAATTTAGTAATGCTTTCGTTACCGGTAAAATGGCTCATCTCAGTGAAGATACTGCACCTCAATTAGTAAAATCAATGAATGATACGAATGAATCCTTCATGAAACTGTTATCAACCCAGGAAGGCGATCTCGATGCATTTCTTCAAATGATTCGTCAAAATTGGGTCAAATCAATTGATTCAAGCAAGGAGATTCAAACGAAAAGTCTAGAGTTATTTGAAGACGCACTCAAAAAAGTAGTTGCATCCAATGACACAGAAATAGAAAATATTGTAGCCATGATCAAAGAGAACGCAGTAAAGTTAGTAGATCTTCATCTAACAACATCAAAAGAAAGCCGTGCCACTTTAAGAGAAGAAATTAACGAGCAACTTAGTAAGGTATTACAAGAAGTTAATGCGATTGCCCTTTCAAAAATCGAAGCCATTGACGATATAAAGCTACAAATAAGCAAAGAGATTGAAAAAATAATTGATACAACTCGACATGATACTGAGGACATCCAAACGAAACATCTTCAAGAAACAAAAGAAAAAGCTCAAACTATTGGAGACGAAATAATTACCACTCTGAATAAAATTTCAGAAACATTTTCTGAAACAATTACAGCCACTAATGAGGAAATTAAGAAATTAATTGCTGATTACAAGTTGAAAATTGATGAAACAGCAACTTTAGTCAATACAGAGATTACGAATAATTTAGAACAAACCACAGAAAGTTTTGAGAAGAGTCTTAACAAACTAAATGCCAATATAGAAACGATAAGAGGATCAAGAACGCAAATTTTTGAAGAGCATGTACTATCTTTAGACGAATTTGTTATAAATGCGCTGGATACGAACTTAGAAGATCTACAAAGATTTTTGAGCGGTATACAAGAATTTTCTCAAAATTGGACTTCACAAATCACAGATGGACTTACTAGTAGCGTGCAACAACTCAATGAAGCAACCAAAGGGCATTTAGAAACAGAATACGACGAAAAGATGGAAGATATATCAAAAACTATCAATGAACTCGGAGATGAGTTATCAACAAGTCAAAATATAATTGATTCCACCAAGAACGACCTTCGAAATAGTCTAAATAATCTATTATCGCAACAAGCGCAAAACTTAGATGAATTCAATAAAGCAATAAAAACAAAATTCACAGGTGACATTAAAGCAAACTTGGAGAAATTGGCAGAGGTGGATAATAAGATAGTTCAGGAGACAAGAAACAAGATTCAAGAGACACTGGAGAATACTAGGAACTATGAAATAGTTGTAAAAGATGTCTGGGATGAAATTCAAGATATCCTTCAAGCAGGGATCGCTTCTGATTCGACGTGGTATTTATTTGGAGAGCAACTTAATGAGTTTATTAGAATGGCTATAGAGAGGACAAAACATACACTAACCCTAATTACACCAAATATCAGGGATGTGCCATTAGATACGATTAAAAAACTTGATCCGTTAGTTCGAGTGCTTATAATCACCCAACCCGAAATAGAAAACGAAGAAGAGAAACGAATATTACAGGAGTTAAATCAGCTTGGAAATGTGAGAGTCAGGAAGAATATGGAAATAAATTACAGAATACTTTGGCGCGATAATGAGGAAGTGCTGATTGCACCTAAAGGTATGGAGACTCTCGGAATCATTTCAGAAGATCCCAATTACGTAGCTATGATCGATAAAATAATCCGCCCAGAGGTCATTAGATCTGTTGGAGCATCGCTATAATTCTTATCTAGGGTCAACTACCCCTCCCTGACGGAATGGGCTTGAAAAAGTTCCTGTAGAGGGGTAGGAGATTAGCCTGAGTGATGTCTCCTCGAAGGTGGAGGCAGATGAACTACGTTCGGGGCTGAGTGTCTGAAAATCAACCCGGAATGCTCCTCAAGTTCCGGGCTCTGAAAGACATGGTGGACGACCCAGGTAGCTATCCTGAGACCTGCACGCTGATATCAGATAAAAAACTTGTCGCATCACGACTAACTAACTAAATGTAACAAAAGTGTGATAATACACACAACCAACTTAATCAATTTTAGGTGCGATATTATGTCCGAGGAAAGCATTATCACAACTGAGGAAATGTATGATCTTCTCATAGGATTTGCATCATTAAGCGAATTGAATCGTAAGATTCTGCTATGCCTTGCTCATATTTACCCTAGGGCAGTCTCTGGAGTGCAATTGACACGATTAATCGGATATTCTGGAAAGGCTAAGAGTTTGTACCGAGGTGTAATACAACGACTCACTGAGGAGCAGTTAATCCTGCGTGATAAACTGACCTCAAAATTGCACTCACTGCGAATTAACCATCATCATCCCATTGCAAAAACATTGATTACTATAACCGCAAAACATGGACAAAAACTTCGAGAGATGTATGAAAACTTATTAAGGACTGACGAAAATGGCTGAACAATTGATAGAACGCGTTAAAAAAGATTATAAAAGGTATAATAGCCTTTTGTATATATCACTTTCGCTAATTGTCGTCATTTCTGTCGCGAGTGGAATATTATTGACTTATGGACAAGTGGGCATGTCAGCACAACCTACATATGCTCAACAAAAGGAATTAGTTGATGCTGGAGGACGTTCAGAGATTTTAGGTTTCACTTCTGCGTTCTACTTTATTTCACCCTTATTAGCAATTGAACTTGGCTTAATAGTGATTGTAGTTGCGATCGGTGTTGTTACCTTTAGTCATGTAGAACCAGATATGAATCAATTCATAATAAACGAGGTCAACACTCTTGGATTTGGAATTCAAAGAAAATTCTTTCGGAAATACACAATTGTAAGTCCAGAAGGAAGAATCTTCTTGACATTCATTCCTCATAATAGTAACTCTGCTGAATGGTGTCTTTTTAAACTTGCAAGTTCAACAAATGGAAAAAAAGCAAAAAACGAATTGGACGAGATCGCACTCCGACATATGTTAGTTTATAAAGAAAATAAAATCAGCGTCGTATGTAATTTTGAAGAATTCTTCTTTAAACTAATTTTGATGACCAAAGCACTTGGTGAAATAAGGCAAACACTTAGAAATTAGAGTTCTTCTTTATCTAATTCCAAGGCTTCTCTGCAATAGAGACACCAATACCGTCCGTCAATTAGTTTTAAATCATCCGAATATTCTTCACACTCGTCGCAATAACCGGAGGCACCTTCCTCGATAGGCGTTGCCTCTTTGCCTCTGACTGAAATTAATTCTGCAAGCGTGTCAATTAGCTCTGGCGCAACAGTGAGCGCATCGCGAGCCATAAACACTCCCACAAGAATACCTTGGTTGACAACTAATAATTGGCGAATTTTTTTCTTAGCCATTTGACGCATGGCGTCTGTAATTGAGGTGTTAGGACCACATGTTCTCACGGGTGTTGTCATACTGCTTTCTATCGATGTCTCGCTTGGTTTTTTACCTCCGCCCATAACACGGATAACAATATCTCGCTCTGTGATTATTCCAACCGGGAAATTTTCTTTAGTGCAAACGATAAGCAAAGGAGTGTCTTTCTCACTCATGAGAGTAACAGCCTTATCAATTGTAGCATCAGGCGCGATAGTATAGAATTCGGTGCTCATCACAGAGCCCACTTTAATAGTCTGATACTTTTCGTCCATGAAAGTCAGCTTCCTTCTAGGCAAATGTAAAGCAATAATAATTGATTGGCTATGGCTGTGTTAGTCTCGTAACACATGAATATTTTAAGGTTTTGTTTATGATAAATCAACCATAATTTATAACTTCTTCAATGGATATTATTACTTCTTCATTCCTTTCATGTACAGAAGCCTGGCATCCAATAATTACCAAAACAAGACGAAATGAGTCACAAAAGCTGTTTTTGCTTTCAATAATTATGAAAATTTTATTATACCCTTTTGAACAAATATCTATTATAGCAAAGAACACTCTCAGAAAGGATGTCAACTACCTCACCCTAAAGGGTAGGGGCTTGTTCACACGAGTCCCTTAGTTGATTAGAGAGTCTATCTGAAAAGATTGACAGCAGTTGTTTAGGTTACGACACCCTGGGGTGTTCCACTAGCCCCTGGCTCTGTTGTCCGTTGGTTAAAAGTTCTAAGAGGGTAGGAACGGTGCTACGGACGGGTAAGCCTTTACAACAAGCTCGAAGTGGACTTACTCCCTGGTGTTGGGAGGCCGGGACTTGCGAGTTCCCGTCATTAAAACACTACCAAACCTATATTAAAAAAAGAACCGCAATTCCTCTCCTCGCTGAAGCAGGGGAGTTACCTTGCGGTGGAGTTGTGAATAGCTTGAGTGTACCCACAAGAAAACTACCCGGTTCGTCTTATGCAATTCAGCTGCAAACAAATCTGGATAGGAGCGGCAAGATTTCTTTAGTTAAAGGAAAGTGGCCCATAGCGGAGAAGGTTTGTCCTGCGTTGGATGAAAAAACAGTCGCCTCTATTCTTGAAGATATGATCGAATCTGAAGGATTTTCGCCAAATCCGCGAGTGATCAAAAGAATTGTTGAGGAATTATTAGAGGAGATAAGCGAAACACCTAAAACGCCTGCAGTAACAGAAAAACCTTCATTGATAGAGGAAGAAGAAGTTTCTCCTGTTGTAACTTCGCAAACTCCGACAGAAATGCCAGTTACTCCGCCTGTAAGCGACGTGACCACATCACCAAGCCTAACCTCATCATCATCAACAATTGAAGGTGCTACTCTTTCAGAAGAAACATTTGAACATATTCAGGTACTTAAAACACAAATCAAGGAGCTCAATGCCTTGATGAAAACTCTTTCGGACAAATTCGACGCATTAAACATAATTGCAGAAAAACTTGAGGGTCAGACAAATTAGCAGTCTGTAATTCTTTATACTCCTAAAAATACTTTGGCACCTTTGATTCTTTGTGATACTATATAGAGAGAATCCCAGAGTTTTGCGGTTAAATTTCCCACATTTTATAAAAAAGATAAATACAAAATTTAAAATCAGAACAACACTTCAATACAAAAGTCGTAGTATCTTTGTCATTTTTCGAGAACAAGGGGTGTAAAGATAAAATGCCAATGAAAACACCTGATGGAAAACTAGTGTTCAAAATCGTATATTGGGGTCCATCAATGGGAGGGAAGACTACATCTGTTTTCTGGCTGTCTAAAAATGACCCTGAATTAATAAAAGGTGATTTACAATCAATTGCTGACCCGACGGGACGTACATTATTCTTTGACAGAGCTGTAGCTGGTGTTGGTAAAATTACGTTTCAGATCTATACGGTTGCAGGCCAAAAGCGACATAGAGGGCAAAGAAAGGTTATATTGAAAGGTGCAGATGGAATAATCTTTGTATGGGATTCGCAAAAGGAACTATGGGACGAAAATTTATGGTCTGTGAATGAATTAAAGGATTATCTTGCCCATGAAGAAAATGGACACAGAGTACCCGTTATAATCATGGTTAATAAAAGAGATTTACCAGATACTGTCACTAAAGATGAGGTAAGGACCGTCTTCGAAAAAGATAATGGATTCAGCGATGTTCTTATTTATGAAACGATAGCCGTTGATGGGCTCAATGTTAAACGAGCATTTATTCAAGTATGTAGAGAAATCGTTATGCGATATTATGAATCTGTCAAGCAAACTTAGAACAATTATAAGATTCAGAATGTGTTCCTAATCTTTTAAATACATTTCATTCAATTTTCAATTTCTTACCTTTTTCCTCTTCAGTTTTTGGCAAAATCACTTCTAAAACACCATTCTTATAGGATGCTTTCGATTCTTCGGGCTTTGACTTTGTGCCTTTTGGAAGGAGAAGTTCTCGATAGAATCCTTTATATGATCTTTCTCTTCTGTGGTAACCTTTTTTCTCTTCTTCTTTCTCTACTTTAGATTCTGCCTTGATTCTTAATCGATCTCCAGCAATTTCTATGTCGATTTCTTTCTTGGAATATCCTGGGATATCTGCATGAACAATTATTTCATTCTCGGTTTCTTGGATGTCAATAGGTGGGGTTCGAAATTCTTTTAATCCAGGAAAACTAGAACTTAATCCTCCCATGAAATCATGGAATGTATCTTCCATTTCTTCTCGAAATCTTCTAATGATGTCAAAGGGATCACGAGGAATTAAATCACGTCGTCTACGTCTTCTTTCAATAGCCAATACCATACCCTCCACTAGACTTTTTTGTGACAATAAGTTGATCTGTCACTTTATCTAACCTCCGCAAGAAGACTCCATCCGCTAGGGTGGAGCTGAATTGCGGTATATTTCTTTGTAAAGTGGTGGGCACCTCCCCTTTTTGCTGGGACAAGAGCAGGTGCCCCGAAACTATCTTTAACGACCTGTAAAGGTCAGCTCCGCATCCGCGGGTAGGTCCTCATCGCCAATGTTGGGGCAGGCACAGGACATGATGATGGTGCATCTCTCGGGATAACGACATGGGTCGTCCATCATGTCTTTCAGAGCGTGGAACTTGAGGAGCATTCCAGGGTGATTTTCAGACACTCAGCCCCGAACGTAGTTCATCTGCCTCCACCCTGAAGGAGACATCACTTAGGCTAATCTCCTACCCCTCTACAGAGACTTTTTCAAGCCCCTTCCGAAAGGGAGGGGTAGTTGACTATTTGTAATTTAATAGGCGACAAAATTACATAAAAACTTTGTAACCCCTGACTATTTAAAACTTTGTAGAAAGCATGATTATTTCACGACTTCAACATAGGTGTCAATATGCCAATTATTGTGACATCATCCGCTTCACTCGCCGGAAAAAATCTTCTTGAACAATTTGTTGAACTTTATTCTTTTGAAAAAACAGGAGAATCATTTGAAAATAGTCCAATATACGATTACCAGGGACAAGATAAACTA
>JAEOSO010000152.1 GCA_016840315.1 Candidatus Borrarchaeota archaeon
GTCATGTATTTACCTAATCGCCCTTTCACAGCCTCTTTAAACGCATTATTGACCTGCTCAAAGGTTACATTCGTTTCTGTTTCTACAACTAAATCTACTAAACTTACATTGGGCGTGGGAACGCGTATGGACATCCCATCCATCTTACCTTGCAATGCGGGGATAACCAAACCCAGTGCTTTTGCAGCACCAGTCGTTGTTGGAATCATGGATACAGCAGCAGCTCTTGCTCGACGTTTATCTTTGTGAGGAAAATCAAGTATTCGCTGGTCATTTGTGTAAGCATGAACTGTGGTCATAATACCTTTTTTGATCCCGAATTCGTCTAGCAATACCTTCGATACTGGTGCGAGGCAATTGGTCGTGCAACTAGCATTAGAAATAATATTATGGCTCGCTTTATTATAAGTGTCCTCATTCACTCCTAAAACGATCGTGACGTCTGGATCTTTAGCTGGCGCTGAGATAATCACCTTATTAGCACCTGCATCTAGATGTTTTGACGCATTTTGTCGATCTCTAAAAAATCCTGTGGCTTCAACGGCTACATCTACATTAAGATCTCCCCAAGGCAGTTTTGCGGGATCCTTCTCTGCAAAAAATGGTATTTCCTTACCACCTATTATGATTGCATCCTTCTTAGCTTCAACGTCTACGGGAAGTATCCCATGTACCGAGTCATACTTGAGTAAGTGCGCCATCGTTCCTACATCCCACAGATCGTTGAACGCAACAAATTCAATCTCGTCGTTTCCTAATCCTGCTCTGAACATGCATCTTCCAATTCGACCAAAACCATTCACAGCTACTCTAACTGGCATAAAATCTCCTCCTATAATGCCATCTTTACTTCTTACCACCTATATATAGTAGTGGATTTTACTAATCTGTTGAAACCGGTAACTTTACAAATATAACTTTATTCCGTAATCTGATAATAAGAACATAAACACCATAACTGTTTGAAATTGGATCAAGCACTGATAGGCGGGAAGATTGATGTCTGATAAAGCTAGTGAAGCAGAGAATGAGGAAATGCAAACTAAAAGAGAAAAATTAGTCGATTTAATTAAAAAAATCGCAATAAAGAAGCCAGAAAAAGTGATAGCTGTTCCAGAAGGTCTCCGTGGCTTTGGACAAGTAACTGCGCTACAAAGTATTTGCATTGGATGCCATAAATGCGAGGAAGTCTGTAAACTTGGAGCCCCACTTATCGAGAATAAATTTGACTTACCTAGTCTTTTTGAGGATAATATAACTAAAGACATAAAATCAGAGAATAGACGCCTTCTGATTGATTTTATAAAGAAAATTGCGGTCAAAAAACCCGAAGAGGCAATATCACTCCCCTCGCCGCTGAGAGGATTTGGTAGCCTGTGTGTTGCGATCAAAAAATGCATTACATGTGGCGACTGCGAAGAAACGTGTCCAGAGAAAGTTATCGAAATAAAACCAATATTTGATCTCAGTCTTGTTTTCCAAGAATAATAACTTTTTTGATTACCAACCTCGAATTGAAAACTCATCAGCCTCGATTCGATCGCCAACTTTGCGTACATAATCTCCGTGAACCCTTATAGGTATAGGAGCAGGTGAGTCAAGTAGCTCTACTGTAACTTCTTCTTTTGTGGTATCTACCCTCGTTACTTTGGCCCTAGTTCCCTTAAATGGTCCTCCAGTTATTTCTACGATATCTCCTGCGCTTATTCCCTCTGTCGGTGGCCTTGGCACTAGGAAACTTGATAATTCATTGACATTTGTCTTCCCAACCGAGCCTCTCACATGTGAAATTCCTGAAATAGCGTCATCAATAGCAGCTCTCTTAACTGTTTCAATGAATATATAGCCTCTTAGAGTTTCAGGAACTAAGATAGATTTTATTGCTAAATCATGTATTGCAACACGGTTTGCAATTAGTTCTGCCACTGATTTTTCCTGACCTATTGTTGTCCGAATGGTATATATTGAGGTACTCTTACGTGTTCTTTTTGCCTCAGGCTCTTCTTGAGTTTCCATAAAAAAATACGCTCCTTAAGCTGTCGGAGGTGTGAAACCGACTACCAACGTGAAAATAAGTTTAATTATAAACGCTATAAGACCTATAGCCACCATGCCAAGGATGCTAATTCTTATACTAAGCCAAACTTCTTTTCTTGAAGGTTTTTTTGTGAGGCGTATCATTCTGGTGAAATCTGATCTCACTTTCTTTAATTCTACCAATGTAATCCTCCCTAACATCCAAGTTCCGCAGCAATTGTTCTGCTAATCCTTTTTTACACCTTATTATTTTGATGAATACGTCCTGAAAATGACTGTATTTCTGTAAATACGATTGATTAAAAAGGTTGCGAAATCAATTATTATCAAGCTTCTTGCGTTAGGATACTTTTCCAAAGAATACGGTAATGTTACTTCTGTTGATACCACATTACTGTTTTTAAGATTATTG
>JAEOSO010000075.1 GCA_016840315.1 Candidatus Borrarchaeota archaeon
ATAAAACCGCGGGTTCTCGTACTGCTTATGTTCTCCGACCAGGAAGTGTGTCGCCGACATATCAAAACCCGCAACATCCTCGCTGTTTAGTACCGACTTCTTAGGTGGTATTTCTACCTCACATACCACCGTTACCGACACGAAATACCTGTGAGTTGCAGTCTTGCTGATGCTTATGTGTTTGATCGGATCGGAAATCGTGCGGTTATCACTGTACTTGACCCAACCGCCCTTCGGAATACGGATCTTCCTTCGCTGGTGGTCAATACGTATGCTGTTGTTGATGTTATACGTGGTATAGGTTTGCGGGTAGCGTTTCTTGGACTTAAAATTGGGAAAGCCCACCTCCCTGCCCGTCTTGAGCCCTTCAAAAAAGTTCTGGTAGGCGGCAAACAGGTGGCGGTTCGCAGTTTGCAGAGCCTTAGCGTCCACTTCTTTAAGAAATGGGTACTCTTGCTTGTATTGCTTCTCAGTTTTGTAGTTATGACTGTAGAGGGCGTCCTTATCGTCTTTTAATTGAGCATACACGCGGATATGTTCTTCCAGCATCTTGTTATACAGGAATCGACAGCAACCAAGCGTTTTATTAAGCAGCATGCTCTGCTCTTTATTCGGATATATCCGCAACCTGATTCCTTTCTTCACCGGCATAAAAATAACCCCGACGCGACTCTCGGAACATACCACTAACTATTTAAGAGCAGAATATTATATAAAGTTTGTGCACATTCATCCCCGCCCTGAAGGACAGGGGCTTTCTTTGCACGTTTTCTGTAAAATCGGGGACTATTTATAATCTTTTAGAGACCAGTTCTTGAATCGCTTCATTCTGTTAATTAAATGATTATAAGAGATTTCAAAAAAATATTGAATTTCTGCTATCTCTAAATAAAAAAGTTACCTTAAGAGGGATATGATGACGATTTCAACGTTTAAATACGATTCTAAAGTTATTGAACAATATAAGATAGGTCCTTATGAAATTAAGATTTATGAAAGCGCGGGAAACTACACTAGTGAAGCGCTTTATACTTATACTACCCTGGCAGAAAAATCACCCTTTGGCGAGATTATCGAATCCATTGCCAAAAGTCTTTCAGGAATCGTTACCCCTGATGAAGATAATAAAGAAAACTCATTGGATTCCAGATTTTATTCTTTGCAGGACTTATTTGATAATAGGAAAGAGTTAGTTGAAAAGTATATTCATCAACACTATCCTGAATTTGTAAATATGAAGGATTTAGACGAATTAATAGAACTTGCTTGCTATGAGCTGGTAGGGATTTCTAAAATAGCCCCGTTTCTTATGGACGAGCATATTGAAGAATTTTATTTGGATTGCCCCAACACTCAGCTCTACTTGGACCACCGGCAATGGGGACGGTGTAAAACCAACGTTATCTTGTCTGATGCTGATTTAGAGCGCATAAAAACACGCCTACGCTATGAAAGCGGTTTGCTACTCGATGAAAGCCACCCCTCCATCAAGACGGAACTGATCACTGATCGATTTCACGTGCGAGCCGCCGTCGATATCTTCCCGCTGGCAGCCGACGGCCTACACTTAGACGTGCGAAAACTGAAACGCAAAGCCTTTACACTGCCTGAATTGATCGCAAATGGCACCTTATCTGTCGAAATAGCGGCTTATTTGTATTTCGCCTTGCTCCGTCGTCGCAATATCACGGTCATTGGGGAACCCAATTCGGGTAAAACCACGCTGGTCAATGCTTTGGACCTGATCACGCCGCCGGAATGGCGGAAAATCACCATCGAAGATGTGATTGAGAGTGTCCCCCAACATAATTACGATAAACATCAGGTCCGGCTACAAGTCTTTCCTTTCGAAGGAGAAAATACCTCAAGAAGTAAGGGAAAAGAAATCGTGAAACTACTGCATCGTTCGCCCGATTACGTCTTCTTAGGGGAAATTCAAACTCAGGAGCATTCACAAGCGGTGTTTCACGCCTTGACGGCCGGTCTGCACCTCATCCAAACCTGTCACGCCTCGTCCCCCGAAAACCTGATCGTCCGCTGGGTAGAACATCATGGCATTGCCCCAATCAATGTGCTGACCTTGGATCTCATCATCTTCATGCGGGCCTATTACCAGGAGAAATTGATCCGCAAGCTAAGACGGGTAAGCGAGGTGGAGAAACCCAATGGCGCGGCCGATAACCTCTCCGAGATCGATTTGCAGGTAAACAACATACAACTCACCGATGACTTTAATCTAGATACCCAGTTCAATAAGACAGTAACAGAACTGTTTGATACCCCCTTGATGCGAGACATTAGAAACGTAGAAGGTTTAAGTTTGAACCATTTTGTCGAAGAAATTACAACTTATATAGAATTGTTCACTTATTTGGTCCAAAACCAGTTATTCGACCCTGAAACTAATGTAAAGGTGTTCCATAGATTACATGCTGAAAAACTCAGACAACAGGTCCACTTTGGAAGGATAGACTGGTCAGTGGTCTTTAACCAAGTCATAGAGTTGGTGTAAGAAAGTTAGTATTTAAACGAGGTAGTTTAGATGTGGTCTAATCTTTCTATGAGGATCTGCAAGACTTTCGCAAAACAACCCTTCAAGTTAGTAGGGAAAAAATTTTGTCCGTCTAATCTAGTGAGACCATGCAGTTACTATGAAGACTTAGATCTCGTACCAGAAGAGATTTCCGCTGGCGCTAAAGGTTTTGCCACTGCCGTCTTTCTTACGATTATCAGTTTGTCGTTCATCTGGAATATAGCACCTCTACTATATCTTTCAGTTGCCCTTCTTATTGCTTATATAACTCATGGTCTATTGATGCGTGCACTACCCTTAAGGTATGCTTACGAACGACTAACTATTGAAAAATATGCGGATTTGATCTTGAACACCATGCTCTTAGCCGTACTTGCGGGATCCACCTTTGACGCTGTTTTTTTCGTGGCCAAAAGCGATTTCCCCCTCGTATCAAATGATTTTGAACGAATTCTCTACCGAATCAATAATAATGAGCCACCAGAAAAATTGCTACAGGACTATGCACAGAAACAACCCTCAACAACCCTGCGAAAGCATATTGCCACCCTGTTCGCAATCAATGATTTGAACTCTGCTATTGAGTTGATGAAAGATTCAACTCAGTTTGAAGTACGCACCGCCTACGACCGGTTTACTCTTGAGTTGGACAGTCGGCTTGCTCTGACTATAGGCGTTTCTACGTTTATGCCTATCTTCTTGAGCTTGTTTCTCATTGTTTACGGATTCGCCAGTGCCCCTTTCATTCTTCTTACAGTACCATTACATATCGCTATGTTGCATGTCCTTAAAAATCAGGTCTTGGCCAATAAAGTTGAGTTGGTAGGATGAAATCCATGTTAGTAACATCAACATCACCCTCAACGGATGAAGAATTGAGTGAAGTAGCTAATTTCCTCCGTTTTTTTGCTGACGAATTGAAACTAGGCATCTGTCCAGAACAGGCCTATAAATATGCGCTGGGCAAATATAATGGAATCTTAAAACCGCTCTTTGTGGAAGGTGCCCGCCGATTAGTTATAGGTGCGCATCCTCTAAAACAGGTTTTGAGGAGCATTGCCAGTTCCTTAAATAGTTTGAACAGTACTTATCTGTTGCAACTTTGTTGCAAGTTCTTGGAAAAAGATTCGATGGAGGCGGGTAGGATTCTACTGTCCATGGTCAGGACACTAGATGAAAATGCCAGCCTAATTAAAAGGCGCAACAATCTTCTGCGAGCCAAAACCCTTAAGACAAAAATTCTATCATTAGCTACCTCATTAGTTCTGGGTTATGTGGCTGCCCTTACGCCATTGTTCGCCATGCTATTCCTGATCCGCCAACAAAATATTGGCGAGATCACCACCGGCCTGAGTCTTAATCCTATAACATTCTGGCCAGCTATTGTTAGTTTTTTCTTCATTGGCATCCTCACCGCCTACCAACTCACTGAATTCACCGAAGGAGAATCATCTTGGCCTATGCTCTTCATCTCTGCTCTGATTTTTATCATCACTTTTCTACTGACCAGAAGCCTCTTAGCAAGCTTAATTTGGTAACTGTTTATAAAATATAAGAAAAACTGTATTTTGTGTAGTTAATTCGCTAAAGAGGAGATTATGACAGTCAACTACCCCACCCTAAAGGGTAGGGGCTTGGGAAATCAAGTCTCTTAGTTGATTAGAGAGCCCTCCATCAGGGGGCAGCAGTTGTTTAGGTTATGACACCTTGAGGTGTTCCACTAGCCTCATGCTCTGTCGTCCATTGATTAAAAGTTCTGAGAGGGTAGGAACGGTGTCATGGACGTGTAAGCCTTTACAACATTCTCGAAGTGGACTTACTCTGGATTCGTAAGAAAAAGGAGGTTAGAACATGAGTGTATCTAACAACAACAACACACACCATACACCCCTCAAAGTGTATGCCTATGTGTTAAACATGCGAGGTCAACCACTTATGCCAACTACACCACGAAAAGCACGCCTTCTTTTGAAAGAAGTGAAGGCGATAGTAATTAATCGGTGTCCTTTCATAATTCAGTTACAATATGCCACTGGAGAAACAAAACAACCGATTAAACTGGGAGTGGATATTGGATATCAGAAAATCGGTTTTAGCGCGAAGACCGAACAGTTAGAGGTCATCAGCGGCACGTTGACCTTGCGCAAAGACGTTTCTAAGAAGATAGAAGAGAGACGAATGTATCGTAGAACTCGTAGAGGTAGACTGTGGTATAGAAAACCACGTTTTCTTAATAGGAAAAAGGACGAAGGCTGGTTAGCCCCTAGTACTCAGCATAGATTTGACTCACATCTTAGATTAGTCAATACACTTGAGTCATTTCTGCCGATCAGCATCAAAAAAGTAGAGGTCACCAACTTCGATGCACAAAAAATGCAGAATCCTGAAATTAAAGGAGTAGAATATCAGCAGGGCGAACTTCAGGGCTACAAAGTCAGGGAATACCTTTTAGACAAATGGGGACGTAAATGCGCCTATTGTGGCAAAACAGACGTTGCCTTACAGCTAGAACATATTGTTCCCAAAAGCAGGGGCGGGACAAATAGCGTCTCCAATCTCACCCTAGCCTGTAAAACATGTAATGTAAAGAAGGGAGATCAGACAGCTGAGGAGTTCGGCCATCCTACCATCCAGCAACAGGCAAATAAAACTCTTAAAGCAACCGCGTGTATGAATAACCTTCGGTGGAAGATAGTAGCGCATTTAGGAGCAGAGCATACGTACGGATACGTTACTAAATACCACCGCAATAAGTTAGGGCTGGAAAAGTCACATATTAATGACGCGTTCGTAATCGCGGGCGGAACTGATCAAGAACGATGCCGTCCTTACGAGGTAATTCAAGTCAGGAGGAGCAACCGTTCCTTACAATTGAATCGAAAAGGCTTTAAGCCGTCTATTAGGAGACAGAGATACGAGTTACAACCCCACGACCTTGTAAAATTTGAGGATAGAATTTATAGCGTAAAAGGAGTCCATTGTCTTGGAAAACGGGTTATTTTAAAAAATGTTAACAGAAAAGACAAAAGTGTAACTATCAAAAAAGTAGAGTTGATTACATATGGAAAAGGATTATTATTCAGTTTATGTTAGTCTAAACGCCTCTTTCCTGCCCATCATAAAGGAACGGGGCTTCCAGAGGCGGGAGTCGTGAAGTTTCAAATTCAAGAAATGGATGGGTGGGCAAGAACTGGAACTGTATCTGTTAACGGAAAATTATTGAAAAGTCCATGCATATTTCTTGGGCACTCATTTAATCGAGGAAATCCTCTGCCCTGGCACTATTTCAATGTTGACAGTTTATTGATTAATGCTTATGACATTCTAGTTCAAAAAATTGATGTTACTCGCGTTCGTCAAATTCTAGACTTTGATGGTGTACTTATGATGGACTCTGGGGGTTATCAAATTCAGCGTTTTAATAGGAACATTGACCTCAAAACTATTATTCACATACAGGAGATGAGCAAGCCGGATATTGCCATACCCTTAGATTATCCATTAACTCCTGAAATGAATAGTAAAGAAATCCATACTCATCTTACGAAAACTTTTAGGAGCAATAAATATTGGATGGAGTCTTTTCCGTATAATTCCATTCCTGTTATCCATGGATACAAAGAAAAACAGCTCATAGATCAAATAAATAAATTAGGCAGCCCTGATTTTCTTGCAATTGGGAGTTTTGTACCAATACTTATGTATTCTGATCGAAAGAGGCTCGTAGATTTACTTATTAATGTCAGGAAAAGGTATCCTGACACCTTTATACATTTTTTTGGGGTTTCATACTTAGTTGCATTCCTTTTATTTCTCTTGGGTGCCGACAGTGTAGATACATCGGCACACTTGCATAATGCGCGCTATGGAAGTATACATTTGCAACATACAGGACCTCGTGCTATCGCATTTAATACTAAGAAAAGAAAGCGACCCTCAGCGCACAAAGTAATAGAAAAGGATAAATTCCTCAATGAAAGTTGTGGATGTCCTATCTGCCATTATTTAGAATTTGACAATCTTAAAGTAAGAGGGGTACGAGGATTACAATTGAGAGGAATTCATAATGCATGGGTATATACAACTGCACCGATCGAATTGAGACAAAAGATTAAAGAAAAAAAAACTGCTGCTTTTGTTGAAACAATATTCTCACAGTCAGGACTGCATTATCTTTACAAATATGCAAAACGTAATTATCTTACATAACTACTGTTTCTTTGTTCGCCTTTGACAAACGGCTTCAATAAGGTGCAGTAATGGTCTCGAATGCTATATTCTGCAACATTCACTATTTTTGCTAGCAATTTTTGTGTAAGAACAGGTCGTCTAGCTGTTGTTTTTGCGATCAATAAATCAGCGCCATAGAGCACTGAGGCTGCAAAAATGTAAGGATGTCTACCTCCACGTTGTTCTGGTGAGATTTTTTCTAAAAGTGTTTTCACAGTTTTCATAAGAAGAGACCGGTAGTCCGGCAATGTCCAAAACTTTCTCTGAAGTCTCAATGAAACGTCAGGGTGTCTAATGATCTTGCTGACGAGACGAGGGATATAATCTTCGCTTTTTCTTCGAATTAATTCAATTCCTGGAGATTTTTTTAGAATTTCAGTTATGCGCATCACTTTGTTAAGTGGTATCCTATGACCTAATTGCCGAAATGCTGTTACGACTTCTTGTAATGTAACAGGTTCTCGTCTTTCACGGATCGCTAAAAAGAGCGCTACCGTCATTAACACTGGATGTGTCGAAATTTCTTTGTGATCAAATTGTTTAAGACTCTTGCGATAAATGTAAGCAGCTCTCTGTTTAGTTTTATCTGATAACTGGAGCAGCGTGATAACACGATTTAACGATTTTAGTACTCTATATTGGGATTCTCTATGTCGTATTCGTGCTCTGAAGTTGTAAATTCGGTTTAATCTTCTGAAATAAAGTTCTTTTTCTTTAGATAGTAGTTTTCCCTGATGATCTCTGTTTCCTGCGTCTCTATTATTGCCGATATAACTTCCCAGCCCATCAATAATATCCACTCTCTCGCCTGGGCTCACATATTGCTTTGCTAGTTCTTTTTTATCTTTGCGCAAGGAGATAATGTAGTCCTGGGGTACATATTGCGTATCGGATACCAACCCACACTCTTCACACACGTATAACCCTCTATTAAGGATAACTCTACCGTTACACTCGGGACATGTTTGAAGAGTACATTCACTCATATAACTCCTCCAAGAAACTCTTTTCCTTCAGGGGCTCGATTTAAGCCGTTTCAGTAACTGATTATATTTATCAATATTTGTTTATACTTATAAATATTTTTAAAAAAGAATATCAATTTAATTTAACAAATAGTTCGTTAGATAGAACCTACATAGTCTACAGAGGTTAGTGAACGTAATATGTTAAGAATGTAAGATTCATCATTTTGCATATTTGGTGATTTTTTCTACATAAAAGCAGTTTACATTCCTTAAAGGAAATATAAAGAAAAAATGGTCGATAATCGTTTTTGGCAGTTGCTATGAAAAAGACTAAATATAAGAAAATCTATTTAGAATTTAAGATAAATAATTTTCGAAAAAAAAGCTTTCCTAAGATACGGGAGGCGCTTTCGTGTTTAAACTTAGTCCTAAAAAACAACGTGATTTGACTGAGATATTGAGAGGAGTTGTAAATTATGCTGAACT
>JAEOSO010000153.1 GCA_016840315.1 Candidatus Borrarchaeota archaeon
GGATTTCCAATACAATCAGAGAGCCTAACTGTAAGTTCCATCTCAATGTTTGGAAAGCTGTTAGTTTATGATAGAGATAGCCTGACCGCTGTTTCAAAAATTCATTCACACTGAGCAAGGGGATGATTTTTTAAGAATAAAGGTCTTACACCAAATTCATAGCTCTAAATACTTAATTCAAAAATCCTGCCCGTCTTAATTCACGCAATACTGCTCGATATACTTGACTGAACTCAGGGAGTATTGTCATCTGAGATGAAAGACGTATTCTCCAAAGTTTCTTTAATCTAGCCTCCTTTCGAAGAAACTCTTCTCTCACATTAGTGAATTTTTTGCCCCGAAATCTACTTTTCAGTTCAATAGCTTCGGCCAACTCAGCAAGATTTATATGTCGACTGTCAGTTAGATACCATATATCGTAAAGATCACGAGGTTCGTTCCGCGCATGATCTAGGAGAGCAATTACTTTTTCAGCAGCTATTTCAGCAAGGGAATAAACATGAATAGTGACATCTTTAGGCAAATCTTTATATTCATCATATCCCCTAAGAAGTAATCTCTCTTTAATTGGAAAAACAATTTTTTCTCGTATTGTAACATCCACTTTGACTTCCTTACCAGAAACGCTGGGTAGTGGACCTTCATATCCTAAGAAAAAGGTATGGCTGTTTTCATGAGTGTGCCGGTTATGATGAATAAAATGTAGTTTGACCCCTGAGACTTGGTGCACATGTTTAAAGGCAATATCAAGATCCTTTTGGATATTTTCAAAGGGAAGTTCCTTTGCCAGTGTGAAATCAAGATCTTCTGAAAAACGGAAGTCAGGGAAGTAGCATTTCTTGATGGCTGTACCTCCTTTGAATAAGAGAATATCCTTAAGAGGACTGTGGGATAGTCCTATTAAAAACCATGAGAGGCAATAGTCGCGCTCAAGGATTGCTTCTGTAATACGGCGGTCTCCTTCTCGGGCGAGTCGATTGGATAGTAGCGAAAGATTTCGCTGGGGAATCATTATGTCCTCACCACTGATAGAAGTTCCTCAGGAGATACATTAAGCTGAAGTCTCCACTTTCGGAGGTATTTCCCCTCAGATGGTAAAAGCGGATCTAGCCGGACATAAGTTTCTGTCAGATATGAGCGGAGAGATTCCCAATCTTCAGGGGTGCCAATCTTATAAAGTTCAAGAATATAACCAAGTCTACGGATAACAGCGCCCATACCCATCTTCACCGCATACTCAGTGAGTCGGCTTACATTTATATCCTGTTGACGTATCCAAACTCCCTTGGCTATTTCTGTCAGACCACCGCAATATTCTGGTTGCTTAAAACCGTCAATGGCTGTTCGCTCAAGATTGCTGACCCTTACTTTTTCCTCTTTTGTTACCCAGTGGTCATTTATGCCAAAGAAAAATTTTTTTTGACTGTGGATAAATCGGAACTCAGTGCCCAGTGCATTAACAGGCCTGCGTGGTTTCAAAGTCGTTACATATACAACTAGTTGAGGTTGAGTAACCATCCCATGAATTTCCATAGCCGTGCCATGAGAGAGATAGTAACCCTTTCCATCTAGAATCTCACGGGCCACAACGAATGGATTTCCTATGTACTCACATTCTTTGCCGAGCTCGAACGGTACTAAGACAAAAAACCCTGGTTTCAAGCGTGTAGCAATTCCTCTGTCCACAAGCTTTCGGACAAAACTACGGGAAGAGACTTCATCCATCTGAAGAATCTTCTGCACCTGTTTCAGTCGAAACATAGGCCTATTTTGCTCATAGAGTGTGGTAACCAAATGAGCAGCTTGAGGGCCTAGGGTTTTCAGTTTTTTATTATTTTTATAATGCATTTCGTGCCCTATCAAGACACGTTCTATATTAAAAATATAATATTTTCAAGCAAAAAAATTACATTTAAAAGGCAATTCGTGCCTTAAAGAGACACTATTTGCATTGATAATATAATAAATTCAGATCCTTCTAATAAGAAATCATAATGGTATGAGGAACTTGGGCGAGTTTAATTTGAAAGACAAATCAGCTCTCTTACAGTTCAAAAGATGATCACCTATATCCATACAAGAAAATCCTATCCTCGCCTGGGAAATATCTTGACGGCTCTTTCCACAATTCATCAGCGCTAAGCGAGGAGGTAATTGTTTCAAGAATAAGATTTGACCATCTCATGGCAGCATTATTCAGATATGTGAAAATTCACGGTTTAAGACATACCCCCTATCCATAAGTTGCTTCAGAACCTAGGTCCCCTCCGACACATTCTAATTGGAAGTTATTCAACCTAGTCAACAACGTCCCGAAAATCCAATAACTAACAACGCCTAATTGACTCAATTAGGGTAATAGAACTCGCTTTCGATAAAAATGAGTATAGGCTCAAGGGGCCTTGTGTGTCAAGCTCTGGC